>NZ_JBEPBI010000042.1:0-51620 GCF_040299045.1 Streptomyces sp. NPDC001027 | reverse complement strand
TACATGCTTCCCACCTGGCACTGCTTCCTCTGGAACCTCAGATCCCAGTCTCCAGGTGTCCACGATCAAGGGGAAGCTTCACACACCGCTCGCCTGCGTTGCGACGGCGGCACTGAGACTTGTCGAAGGCCGGTGGGGGCCGTTGGCGGACTCGTGGTGGCCTGGGCAGACCCCAGGGCCCAGGACGCGAGGTGCCTTGCGGAGGTGAACCTGGCCATGTCGCCGCCGGTCTCCGCGATGATCACTTCGGCGACAGCCTGGTTGATGCCGGGGATGGTGAGCTGTACTGAGATTTGTGGAGTCCAGCTTGTTCTGATTGCTGGGCAGTTTTCAGGGGCTGTGTCCGCGTTGTTTGTAGTGGCTGATGCGTGCTTGGTGTTGGCGTCGTCGGCGCCATGTCGACCAGTGCAGGATGTGGTCGATGGGGGTGAGGCGGCGGTCGGTGAGGCGGGTGATCAGTCGTCGGATCTCGGCGAGGCTGAGATGGATGAGCTGGGAGGATCCGTTTCTGCTTTCTCTGTGTCCAGCTCTCGGGCTCGCAGGACGGTGAGGCAGGCGTGGGCTGCCATGGCCAGGGTCATGTGGCGGTGCCAGCCGGGATAACGGCGAACCTGATAGTCGTCCAGGCCGCACTCCTGCTTCGCGGTCTGGAAGCATTCCTCCACGGCCCAGCGGCTGCCCGCAATGCGGATCAGTTCGTCCAGCGTGGTGTCGGCCGGGCAGTAGGCGATGTAGTAGGAGATCTCCTCGGGGCGGCTGACGCTGCGGCGGGCGAGAACCCAGTGCCGACGGTCCTCGCGGTGCCAGGGCCGCACTTCGACGCGGGCCCAGTCGTAGATCCGCCGGCCGTGGGCTCCCTCACCGCAGGAACGGCGCTTCCACTTCTGCCGTGGCAGGCCGGGAAAGAGGTCGTGGACGGGGTGATCGATGGACCAGCGGGTGACGACAGTGTCGTGCCGGGTGGTGGCCATGACGTGGAAGACGTCCGCCTGCTCCAGCTCGAACCGCCAGCCCTTGCTGAAGCCGTAGGCGGCGTCCGCCGTCACCCAGCCGAAGGGGATCTTGTCGGCGATGGCCCGGCGGACCATCGCCTTGGCCATCACCACCTTCGTCTCGAAGGCGACACTGTCGTCGATGCCCGCCCGCCGGCATCGCTCACGGTCATCCGTCCACGACGTGGGCAGATACAACCGCCGGTCGATCAGCGTGCGTCCGCGGCCGGTGGCATAGGCGAGGAACACACCGATCTGGCAGTTCTCCGTGCGTCCGGCGGTGCCGGAGTACTGCCGCTGGACCCCGGCCGAGCGGGTGCCCTTCTTCAAGAAGCCGGTGTCGTCGACGATGAGCACCGCTTCGCGGTCACCGAGGTGGTCGACCACGTAGCGGCGCACGTCGTCGAGGACCTCGTCGGCGTCCCACTCGATCCGGTTCAGCATCCGCTGGATACGGTCCGGCCCACCATGGCCCGCCTCCTCGGCCAGCGTCCAGCCGTTCTTGCGCTGCAACGGAGCGATCAGCCCTCGCATATAGGCCAGCGCCGACTCCCGCGGCTCCGACCGGCTGAACCGGTGCACGAACCGCCCGTGCACCGCATCCAGTTCCCTCGCCCACGCACACACATCAGCAAGGTCCCCACCCATAACCACACCAACGACGCACCTGGCCAGCAGTCACGGTAAACACCGTTGCAGTACTGGCCCGTGTTGCGGAAGTGGGCGGTCAGGTCCGCTATTCGTCCCGCGCGCTCACCGGTTGCGGCCAGGGTGACGGTGTGGCTGTCCGAGGGCTGTTCTGCCGAATCTGATCTGCTGGTCAGGGCATATGGGACACCGGTCTGCTCACGCCGGCAGGCAGAGCCCGGGCAAGGGAAGACGGGCGTCATCAGCAGGCTGTCCTTGGTCGCAGGACCCTCCCGCCAGACAACGGTGCGTCACCTTCGACGAACTATCAGGCTTCGTAGTGTTGACAGCAACCCCTTGGCCTCCACCTTGTGTGTGCGGCTCTTCCGTCCGGGTGACGTAGGCGTCCCAAGAATCCCGGGCGGTGGGCTGCTGTGGCCTTTTAGTGCTGCGCAACTCGTAGCGCACCGGGAGCAGCCGTAGCCCACGCACCACCGGGCCTGAACGCCACGGCAATTGGTCGGGGGGCAGCGTGAGTTCCACCCTGGAGAAGTGCTCGAAGATCCGGGCCACTGCCGTGGTCACGATCATGCTGGCCAGTTCACGGGCGGCGCTCGGGCACTGGTGCGGGCCCGCTCCCCATCCCAGATGCGCTCGTGTACTGAGATCGTGGGCGAACAGCTTGGAGGAAGTCATTGCCTGCAGGTCTTGGTGGGCGGCTGCGGCCGATACCGAGACGGCGTCGCCTGACCGTATCCAGAAGTTACCCATCCTCACATCGCGGGCGGCGAAGCGGAAGCACATGTTCGCAGTCGGCGGATTGATGAGCGCGACGCGGTTGGCCGATTCGCTGAACAAGCCGATCGAGGCGCTGTGCCGCACTGCGTCATTGCCGCGTAGCACCTCGAGCAGGGTGTTCAGCACCATAGAGCCGGTGATGTCGTTGAGGTATACGGCGTTCATGAACAGCTCGCGCCCGAGCTGCTCGTCGGTGAGCTGGGGATCCGCGAGCAGCATGTACGACGTAAGATCGTCGCCAAGTGCCGCCCGGCGGTGGGCGGACAGTCGGGTCATGGCAGTGAGGGCCCTGCTGGTGGCCAGTCCGGCGGTGGGCCCGCCGTCCAGCATCCGCCACAGGTCCATCACCAGTTCGTCGCTGAGATCGCCGGGGAATCCCAACAGATTCGCAGTCGTCATCAGGAGCAACGGCCTGGTGTACTGGGCACACAGATCAACGAATCCCACTGGACCCGACTCTGCGGCGAGTGTCGCGATGAGACCATCCGCGTGCCTGAGGACGGTCAGGCACAAATCCCGCCCCTGGGGGGTATCCCAGCTCATGAAGGGGCGAAGGGCAGAGTGGTGGGTTCGCCGGGCGCGCACGTGCTCGTCGCCGTCCATGAACATGGTCTGCCGAACCTCGTAGCCTGAGAGGAAGGGCCAATCACGCGGCAGCAAGCCCTCGTTCCTCGCCCTCCAGTGCCGAACGTCGCGGCGCCACAGGCTGTCGTTCCGCAGTACCTCTACAGCCTCCCTGTAGTCGAGAACCAGCCACACTGGAACACCCATGAGCGCCACAGGTGCGACGGAACCGAAAGTGCTGCGCAGCCGCTCGTAGATCCCGCTGGGGTTAGCGTCGAACTCGGCCGTGAGCAGTGGCTCCACGGGGAGCGACTCAAGCGTCGGGCTGCCTGGTGGCGCGCTCTCGATCTTGTCCATACGACTACGTATATCCACAGAAACTTAAAGTTTCAAGGTTTTACCAAGGGATATGCGTACAGGCGCTGCCATTCGCCACATTTCCTCCGCGAGCGAGCGCTTTGAAAGGGAGGCTTCCATCCCAGGGCGCGAGCAACCAGGGGAAAAATCCTTCCCCCTCAGCTTGGTTGCGAACGATGCGAGGCTGGCGACGCGCGGCGGCGGTTCACCGACATCGTTCTGACGAGCCAGGTCGGCCTGTAGGGCCGAGAGGATCCCCATAACAGCTACCCGCGAGCACCTTCCGGCCAGCACGGCGGTGACGGCACGTACACCGGACGGCTGCGAGGAATGCCTGGCAATCGGCGGGCACTGGGTGCATCTGCGGCTCTGCCTGACCTGCGGACACGTCGGGTGTTGCGACAGTTCCCCGGGCAAACACGCTACCGCTCACTTCAGCAGGACTGGCCATCCGGTCATCCAGTCCTTCGAATCCGGCGAGGACTGGCGCTGGTGCTTCATCGACGAGCAACTGGTGTGACGGTTGCTCAGGAGGGCTCCATGAACACTCCCAATCCGGTGATCGTGACCGTCGACGACGCCCCGCGGTGTCCCGCGCAGTCGCGCGAGACCTCAGACGCCGCTACGGCGACCGCTACCGGGTGGTGCGCGCAAACAGCGGCGAGGAGGCCCTGGAGGCACTGCGCGAGCTCAAGCTGCGCGGCGAGCAGCTCGCGCTGATGGTCGCCGACTACCGGATGCCGAAGGTGAACGGCGTCGAGTTCCTTACAGTAAGGCCGCGATGGACCTCTTCCCACTCGTCCGGCGCGTGCTGCTCACCGCGTACGCCGACAACGGTGCGGCGATCGACGCCATCAACGTGGTCGACCTCGACCACTATCTACTCAAGCCGTGGAACCCGCCGGAGGAGCACCTGTACCCGGTCATCGACAGCCTCCTTCAGGCGTGGCAGGCGACACCGGACCCGGCCGCGTCCGACGTCCGGGTGGTCGGGCACCGCTGGTCGGCGCCGTCCTTCGCGGTGCGGGACTTCCTCACCCGGAACCTCGTGCCCTATCGCTGGCTGCTGGCCGACGAGCCGGAGGGCGGCCGGCTGCTGGCCGCCGCCGGGCTCACCGCCACCCAGGTGCCGCTGGTGGTCACCGCCGACGGGACGACCCTGGTCAGACCGAAGGAGGCGGAGCTTGCCACCCATGTCGGGCTGAGTACCGCGCCCGCCGCCGAGCTGTACGACCTGGTGGTGGTCGGCGGCGGCCCGGCGGGCCTGGGCGCGGCGGTGTACGGGGCGTCCGAGGGGCTGCGGACGGTCCTGGTGGAGCGCCGGGCGACCGGCGGGCAGGCGGGGCAGAGCAGCCGTACCGAGAACTACCTCGGTTTCCCCGACGGGGTCTCCGGCGCCCAGCTGGCCCACCGGGCCCGGCGCCAGGCGGTGAAGTTCGGCGCGGAGCTGCTGAACACCCGAGAGGTAGTGGCGCTGGAGCCGGCCGGGTCCGCGCGGGTGCTGCGGTTCGACGATGGGTCCGCCATCACCGCCCAGAGCGTGATCCTGGCCACCGGGGTCTCCTACCGGCGGCTCGCGGCGCCTGGCCTGGAGGAGCTGGCCGGCTGCGGCGTCTTCTACGGCGCCGCCCGCAGCGAAGCTCCCAGCTGCAAGCAGGAGGACGTCTACGTGGTGGGCGGCGCCAACTCCGCCGGGCAGGCCGCGGTGCGCTTCTCCCGCTACGCACGGCAGGTGCACATCCTGATCCGCGGCGACGATCTCAGCCGTTCGATGTCGAGCTATCTGATCAGTCAGATCAACGCCATCGACAACATCACGGTGCATCCCGGTACCGAGGTGGCAGCCGCAGAGGGCAAGGAGCACCTGGAGCGGCTGACTTTGCGAGACAACCGGTCGGGAACCACGAGGACCGTGGACGCCCGGTGGGCTTCGGCATGGAGGGCGCACGCCGAGACGGCGTACGACCTCCAGCCGGTGCGCTGTCGCCGGCAACCGGTGCGCTTGCCGCCATGGCGGCATCCTCGCCCGCGGCAAGCCGCATGGACGGGGACATCGCCCCGGCGTGAACCTCGCAGCCTTGGCTCGACACGAGCCGCGGTCCACGACAGGCGACTCATCGCACGGCCGTCGCAATGCGCATCGGCCGTGCGATCCGTATGACCGGATCCAGGGCTCACGAGATGTGACCCTAACTGCTGCGAAACGACGTCGAAACATCTACTGTGTCTACTCAGCGGAGACGATGATTCACTTCAGTGAACAAAAACTTCAGGAGTCATCATGACCGACAACCTCGACCTGGCCGCCCTCTGTGAGGCCAGCGGCACCAAGTTCCTCCTGGCGCTCTTCGTCGACCTCAACGGCAAGCCGTGTGCCAAGCTCGTGCCGGTCGAGGCTGTCGACGAGCTGGCGACGGAGGGTGTCGGCTTCGCCGGGTACGCCGTCGGCGCGATCGGGCAGGAGCCCAAGGACCCCGACCTGATGGCGATCCCGGACGTCGCCTCCTTCACGCCTGTCCCCTTCGTCAAGGAGGGCCTGGCGATTGTCCACTGCGATCCCCACGTGGAGGGCGAGCCGTGGCCCTTCGCTCCCCGCGTGATCCTCAAGCAGGTCATCGCCAAGGCGGCCGTGGCCGGCTTCGCGCCCTACGCCGGCGCCGAGGTGGAGTACTTCCTCCTCAAACGCGACGCGGCGGGTGCCCTGGTCCCGGCGGACAGCGACGACGTCGCGGCCCAGCCGTGCTACGACGCACGTGGCGTCACCCGGATGTATGACCACCTGACCTCGATCAGCACCGCGATGAACCGGCTCGGCTGGGGCAACTACGCCAACGACCACGAGGACGGCAACGGTCAGTTCGAGCAGAACTTCCAGTACGCCGACGCCTTGACGACGGCCGATCGAGTCGTCACCCTCCGCTACCTGCTGAGCGTGCTCGCCCAGGAGCGGGGCATGATCGCGACCTTCATGCCGAAGCCGTTCGCCAACCGCACCGGCTCCGGCCTCCACCTCCACCTCTCCCTGCGCGACACCGCGACCGACACCCCGGTCTTCCCGGCGAGCAGCGAGGGCGACGAGGACTCGGTGGGTCTGGGGCTGTCAAAGACGGCGTACTCCTTCGTCGCCGGCATCCTGGAGCACGCGACCGCGCTGCAGGCGGTGATCGCGCCGACGGTCAACTCCTACAAGCGGACCGGCGCGGCCGCCTCCAGTGCGAGCGGTGCGACCTGGGCGCCCAAACTGCCGACGTACGGTGGCAACGACCGTACCCACTACGTGCGCATCCCGGACAACCAGCGCATCGAGCTGCGCGGCGGCGACGGCGCGGCCAATCCGTATCTCGCCATCGCCGCGGCCGTGGACGCCGGCCTCGACGGCATCGCCAGTGGCCTCTCCCTCGGCGAGGTCGGCACCGGTCCCGAAACCCCCTTCCCGCTGACGCTGCTGCACGCCGTCGAGGCCTTCGAGGCCGACGACATCGTCAAGGGAACCCTCGACGTCGCGGGCCCGGGGGTCGCCGACTACTTCGCGAGCCTGAAGAAGGACGAGTTCTTCGCCTACCACGCGGCGGTCTCCGGCTGGGAGCACGACCGCTACCTCACCGCCTTCTGAAGCCGGTCACCCGAGAAAGGGACTCAACTCATGTGTGGAATCGTCGGGTTGCACCTGCGCAGCCCCGAGCTGTACTCCCGGCTCGGTGAGCTGCTCACCGGAATGCTGTGCGAGATGGAGGACCGCGGCGCGGACTCGGCGGGCATCGCCGTCTACGGCAACGAGGACTGGTCGCCGCGCGGCCGGGGCTCCGTCTCACTGATCGACATCGACGTGCCCGGCGAGACGGTCGCGGCGGCGCTCGGCGCCGAGACCGGTACCGAGGTGACGGCCCTCACCGTCGACAACGTGGTGCTCGCCAGCGCGGACGTCGACTCGGAGGTACTGCTGTCCGCCGCGAGGAAGGTCTACCCGCACGTCCTCGTCGGCGGCTTCGGCGAGGACCTCGCCGTCCTCAAGGGCGTCGGCTCCCCCCGGGCGCTGGCCGAGAGCTGGGGACTTGCGAAGGCGCAGGGCTGGCAAGGCGTGGGCCACACCCGTATGGCGACCGAGTCGGCGGTCACGTCGTCGGGCGCGCACCCCTACGCCGTGGGCCCGGGCGAGTGCCTGGTGCACAACGGCTCCTTCTCCAACCACGCCACGATCCGCCGCGACCTGCGGGCGGTCGGCGTCGAGTTCGACTCCGAGAACGACACCGAGGTCGGCGCCCGCTTCGTCGCGCACCGGCTCGCGGACGGCAAGGGCGTCGACGAGGCGCTCACCGACCTGACCCGGACCTTCGACGGTTTCTACACCCTGCTGGTCTCCAACCGCGACAGCTTCGCGGTCGTCCGCGACGCCATCGCCTGCAAGCCGGCCGTCATCGCCGAGACCGGCGACTGGGTGGCGATGGCGTCGGAGTACCGGGCCCTCGCCCATCTGCCCGGAGTCGAGAACGCCCGGATCTGGGAGCCCGAGCCCGAGGTCATCTACCACTGGAACCGCCAGGAGGTGTCGGCATGAGCTCCGCCGACGAGGCAGTGCCCGTGTTCGACCTGAGCACCACGGCCCTGCGTGAGGTCAACCAGGCACTCCACGCCGCGGGCCTCGAAGGTAAGTACGTGATCGAGAACCCCCGCGGCGCCCACAACGTCGCTGTCGGCCTCGACGCTCCGGTCAAGGTCACCGTCAACGGTCACCTCGGCTACTACGCCGCCGGCATGAACCAGCAGGCCGACGTCCTGATCAACGGCAACGCCGGGCAGGGTCTGGCGGAGAACATGATGAGCGGCACCGTCCGTGTCACGGGCTCGGCCTCACAGTCGGCCGGGGCCACCGGCCGCGGCGGTCTGCTGGTCATCGACGGCGACGCCGGCGCCCGCTGCGGCATCTCGATGAAGGGCATCGACATCGTCGTCGGCGGCGATGTCGGGCACATGAGTGCCTTCATGGCACAGAAGGGCCGTCTGGTGGTCCGCGGGGACGCGGGGGACGCGCTCGGCGACTCGCTCTACGAGGCCCGCATCTACCTGCGCGGCACCGCCAAGTCGCTCGGGGCCGACTGCGTCGAGAAGGAGATGCGGCCCGAGCACCTGGAGGAGCTGGCGGGCCTGCTCAAGGCGGCCGGTTTCGAGAACGACGACCCGGCGTCGTACACACGCTACGGCTCGGCCCGCACTCTCTACCACTTCACCCACGAGAACGAGTACTGAGGCAGGACCCGATGACCCTCACCCCCGATGACCGGGCCCGGTTGGGCCTTCGCGAGTCCGCGACCTTCGACCGGGCCACCATCGCCGCGATCCAGCGTGCCGCCGAGACCGGCGTCTACGACATCCGCGGCTGGGGCGCCAAGCGTGCCCTGCCCCACTTCGACGACCTGCTCTTCCTGGGCGCCTCGGTGTCGCGCTACCCGCTGGAGGGCTACCGCGAGCGGTGCGGCACCGATGTGGTGCTGGGCGCGCGCAACGCCAAGTACCCCATCCGGCTCGACATCCCGGTGACGATCGCCGGCATGAGCTTCGGCGCCCTCGGCGCAGGCGCCAAGGAGGCCCTCGGCCGCGCGGCCTCGGCCACCGGCACCTCCACCACCACCGGCGACGGCGGCATGACCCCCGAGGAGCGCGGCCACTCCAAGACGCTGGTCTACCAGTACCTGCCCAACCGCTACGGCATGAACCCGGACGACCTGCGCCGTGCCGACGCCATCGAGATCGTCCTCGGCCAGGGCGCCAAGCCGGGCGGCGGCGGCATGCTGCTCGGCCAGAAGGTCTCCGAGCGGGTCGCGGGCATGCGGGACCTGCCCGCCGGCATCGACCAGCGCTCGGCCTCGCGCCACCCCGACTGGACCGGTCCGGACGACCTCACCATCAAGATCAACGAGATCCGCGAGATCACCGACTGGGAGAAGCCGGTCTACGTCAAGGTCGGCGCCTCGCGCACCTACTACGACGTCAAGCTCGCCGTGCACGCCGGCGCGGACGTCGTGGTGGTCGACGGCATGCAGGGCGGCACCGCCGCCACCCAGGACGTCTTCATCGAGCACGTCGGCATCCCGACCCTCGCCGCCGTTCCGCAGGCGGTGCAGGCGCTCCAGGAACTCGGCGTCCACAAGAAGCCGGACGGCGTCCAGCTCATCGTCTCCGGCGGGATCCGCTCCGGCGCCGACGTCGCCAAGGCGCTCGCCCTCGGCGCCGACGCCGTCGCCATCGGCACCGCCGCCCTCATCGCGCTGGGCGACAACGACCCGAAGTACGCCGCGGAGTACGAGGAACTCGGCTCGGCGGCCGGGTTCTACGACCAGTTCCAGGCGGGCCAGGACCCCGCGGGCATCACCACCCAGGACCCGGAGCTGCAACAGCGGCTCGACCCGGTGGAGGGCGGCCGCAAGGTCGCCAACTACCTGCGGGTGCTGACCATGGAGGCCCAGACGATCGCCCGCGCCTGCGGCAAGGCCCACGTCACCCACCTCGAACCCGAGGACATGGTCGCCACCTCCATCGAGGCGGCCGCCATGGCCCGTGTCCCGCTCGCGGGTACCTCCTGGATCCCCGGGCAGGTGTTCTGATGGCGACGAAGGCAGTGGTCGTCGGAGGCGGCCTGATCGGACTCTCGATCGCCCGGGCACTGACGCAGCGCGGACTCACCGACGTGCTCGTCCTGGAGCGGCACCAGCTCGCCGGCGGCGGCACCGGCAAGTCCAGCGGGATCGTCCGCGCGCACTACGGCGTGCCCTCGATCGCCGCGATGGCGTGGCGCAGCGTGCCGGTCTTCGAGGAACTCGGCGACCGGGTCGGCTTCCGCCAGGTCGGCTACACCGTCATCGTCGGTGAGGAGAACGCCGAGCCGCTCCGGGCCAACACCGTCATGCACCAGGGCCTCGGTATCGAGGTCGACCTGATCGACAACGACAAGCTGGCCGGGCTGTGGCCGATGATGGAGACCGGCGACGTCGCGCTGGCGTCGTACGAACCGCGTGGCGGGTTCGCGGACGCCACCCAACTCGCCCTGCACTACGGGCAGGTGGCCCGTGACCACGGCGCGCGCATCCGGCAGAACACCCCCGTCGCCCGCATCCTCACCGCGGGCGACAAGGTGACGGGTGTGCAGCTCGACAGCGGTGAGGTGGTCGACGCCGATCTGGTGGTCGTAGCCTCGGGCTGGTGGTCGGCGAAGCTGCTCGCCGACCTCGGGATCGACTTCCCGATCGAGGCCTACCGCTCGGAACTCCTCATCGTCGACGCCGGCGAGCCGCTGCCGGACCTCCCGGTCGTCTCCGACCTGGTGAGCCTGCAGTACTGCCGGCTGGAGGGCGCGGGCCAGTTCCTCGTCGGCAACAGCGACCACGCCGACTTCCAGAAGAAGTTCGTCGACCCCGACAACTACTCCAACATCGCCGCCGAGGCCAGTATCGAGGCGTACGCGGAGAAGGTGATGCACCGCTTCCCGGGCTTCCCCGACCCGTCGGTCACCCACACCTACGCCGGCGTGTACGACGTCCCGCCGGACTGGAACCCCGTGATCGCCCCGGTCAGAGGCATCGACGGCCTGATCCTCTCCGCCGGCTTCGCCGGCCATGGCTTCAAGATCAGTCCGGCTGTGGGCGACCTCGTCGCCGACCTGGTGTTCGAGGGCGACAGCACCGACCCCGACATCCCCGCCTCGGACTTCCGCCTCGAACGGTTCGCCGAGGGCAAGCCGCTGAACAGCCTGCACCCCTATGTCGGTGCCGGCGAGATGCGGTGACGTGACCGGGATGCTCGACCCCTCCCGGGTGGCCCCGACCCCCTGGCGCAACGGTGCCGGAGCCACCCGGGAGCTCGCGACCGGTACGGACGCGTCCGGCCGGGTCCTGTGGCGCGTCAGCGTGGCCGATCTCGACCACGACGCGCCGTTCTCGACGTTCCCGGGGCTCGATCGCCTCTTCGTCGCGCTCGGCCCCCTGCGGCTGACGGTCGACGGGCGGCAGCGGCGGCTCGCGGCCGGCGACCGGGCGCGGTTCGCCGGCGAGGCACCGGTCACGGTGGCCCTCGACGCGCCCACCCGGGCGCTCAACGTGATGACGCGACGCGGCGCGTGCCGGGCGGAGGTGATCCTCCGGCCGGCGGCCGCTCCTCACCTCCCGACCGGCGTCACCGTCCTGCTGGACGAACTGGCCGCCGACGTACGACTCTTCAAGGAACCCGATGACTGACACCGTTTCCTCCCTGCTCGCCGAAATCGCCGACGTCGGCACGGACCCCCAGCGCGGCGGCTACACCCGGCCCGTCTACTCCGGTGCCGAACTCGACCTGCGCTCCTGGTTCGTCGCCCACGCGCAAAAGCGCGGGCTCGACGTCGAAACCGACCGCAACGGCATCATCTGGGCCTGGCACGGCGGCGTCGGCGACGGGGCCGTCGTGACCGGCAGTCACCTCGACTCCGTCCCGGGCGGGGGCGCGTACGACGGCCCCCTCGGCGTGGCCTCGTCGCTGGTCGCCTTCGACCAGCTCGACGCCCGCGGCGTCGCCGGGCGGCGCGCGATCGCCGTCTTCCCCGAGGAGGAGGGCTCCCGCTTCGGCGTGGCCTGCCTCGGGTCACGGCTCCTGACGGGCGCGATCGACCCCGACCGGGCCCGGTCGCTGACCGACACCGACGGCGTCACCTTCGCCGAGGCGGCCCGGCGCAACGGCCTCGACCCCGCACACCTCGGCCCCGACCCCGAGACGCTGGCGCGGATCGGCACCTTCGTCGAGCTGCACGTCGAGCAGGGGCGCGGCCTCGTCGACCTCGACCGGCCGGTCGCGGTCGCCTCCTCGATCCTCGGGCACGGGCGCTGGCGCATCGCCGTGTCCGGCGAGGGCAACCACGCCGGCACCACCCTCATGACCGACCGGCGTGACCCCATGGTGGCCGCGGCGCTGCTGGTGACCGAGGTGCGGCGCCTCGCCCGCGCCGTCCCGGACGCCCGAGCCACCATCGGCCGGCTCGTGCCCGTGCCCGGTGGCACCAATGTCATCGCCTCCCGGGTGGACCTCTGGCTCGATGTACGCCATCCCGACGACACCGTCACCCGCCACCTCGTCGACGAGGTCGGGCGGGCCGCCCTCAAGCTCGCCTCGGAGGAGGGCTGCACCGCGGAGATGACCGAGGAGTCCTTCAGCTCCACCGTCGACTTCGACCCACGGCTGCGCGACCGGCTCGCCGGCGTGCTCGACGCGGCGCCGCAACTGGGCACCGGCGCCGGCCACGACGCCGGCGTCCTCAAGAACCACGTGCCGACCGCGATGCTCTTCGTACGCAACCCAACCGGCGTCTCGCACGCCCCCGCCGAGCAGGTGGAGGACGCCGACGCCGAGATCGGCGCCACGGCGCTCGCCGACAGCTTTCAGACACTGCTCTGCCGGTGAGACGGACGCGCAGCCCAAGGGCGGGAGGGCCGGGCGTGCCGCCGCGGCGCCAAGTACTGCTTCAACAGACGCAACGCGACCCGGGAGATGGCGTCGGCCGACGGGCCGGACGCCGGCACTGAGCTGTCGAATGCCCTGGGCATCAGGGCATTCGAGGAGAAGACCCCGGTGGCGGCCGGGCAGTGCACCAAGGTCAACCCGGCGGCACGTGCCGCCGGGGTGGGCTGAGCAGGGCGCGCCCTGGGACGAGGACCCGACCGACGGGCAGCTCCATCGAGGTCGCCGGAACGACACTGCGGATCCCGAACACACCCGAGCACGCCCGCGGCGCGGTCTGCTGCCTCCACGCCCCGACCTGGGCTGCGTGTTCACCGCAGACACCCCGTTCAAGGGTGGCTCCGGCACGACCGGCCAGTCCTACCCCGACCGGCCCGTCCTCGAGTCCATCCGCACGGCCCTCTTCACCCTCCCCGAGGAGACCGTCGTCCACACCGGACACGGCGAGGACACCACCATCGGCGCCGAACGCGACTCGTTCCAAGCCCTGTCGTCACATTTCCGTCTGCCCCGCGACGGGCAGGAGCCCCGAACCGTCTCTGCTGGACTGAGGTTCCTGCCGTCCGCAGCAACCTGGATGGGGGCCTCAGTTGGTGCCGTCGGGGAAAGCGATCACGGAGAGGAAGCGGATCGGTAGGTCCACGAGGTCGACGGGGCCGTGGGCTCCCTCGCCGTCGAGGATCAGGGCGTCGCCCGGCTTGAGGCGGTAGACACTGCGTCCGTGGCCATAGTCCATCACGCCTTCCAGCATGTAGATGAACTCGGTGCCGGGGTGCTGGAAGAGTGGATAGGTCTGGCTCTTCGCGGTGAGAGCCACGAGCAGGCACTCGAGGCGCTTGTGCTCACCGCGAAGGGATCCGAGGAGCTTGTAGTCATGCCCCACCTGGCTGCCGTTGCGAACGATCGGTGTGCCTCGCCCCGCCTTCACATAGGAGGCCGGGCGCTCGGCGTCAGCTCCGCGGAACAGTGAGGTCACTGGAATGTCGAGGCCTTTGGCCAGCAGGGAGAGCGTGCTGAGGCTGCACGAGGTCTGGGCATTCTCGATCTTGGAAAGCATCGCTTTGGAGATACCGACCTTGGCCGCCAGGTCGGTGACCGAAAGCCCGCGCTGATGGCGCAGTTCACGCACGTTGCGGGCGATCGCTGCCTCGAGCTCGAGCGTCTCGATCGGCTCGTCGGCATGGCGGTCGCGTGCCGTGCCGACGTTGCGCAGCAGCGCGTTCGATTCTTCTCCCATAAGTACACCCTAACGTCACAGCGTCCACTGCCAGTGGCCGCGGCTCGGCCGGCTCGTACCGGAACAGGAGCCGCCCCCACTGCGGTTGTCAGGCCGACGAGGCCGATGAACGCGCGGCCACGGCGGCCGCCGCCTCGAAGAGTGCCCGCCGGAACAACCGCGCGGCCGGGGCGAGTGACCGTGGTTCGGCGACGTACATCACGGTGGTCGGGCAGGAGACGATCCGGGCCACTCGGACCGACGCGGGCATGAATGACGTGACCGACTCCGGCAGCAGCGTGAATCCCACACCCGCGGCGACGAAACCGAGCGCCGTCTCCTGGTGGACGACGCGGGTCCGCACGCGAGGGAACGGCATGCCGTTGAAGATCGGCCTGATCTCCGCCACGAAGCCGGGCATGTCTCTGGCGGGGAAGAAGATCAGCGGTTCGCGTGCCAGGTCCTCGGCGCTGACGAGCTCGTTCGCGGCCAGTGGATGGTCCTTCGGCAGGCAGGCGACGATCTGTTCTTCGTAGAGTCTCCTGGTCTGCAGGTCGAGGGCGCCTGCTGCGCCCCTCACGATGCCGATGTCGATCGTTCCCTCGTGCACTCTTTCCACCTGCTCGGCGCTGGTAAGCGGTACGAGTTCGATGTCGAGGTCGGGCGCCTGCTCACGGAGGCTCCGGACGGCATGGGGCAGGATCGAGTAACTGGCCGAACTCGGGAAGCCGACCCGGAGGCGCCCTGCCCGACCGCCCGCGACCTGTTCCAGGTCTGCCGTCGCCTGGTCGACCTGCTCCAGGATCGCGACGGCGCGGCGGTAGAACTCGGCGCCCACCGTCGTCAGTTGCACGCTCCTCGTCGTCCGCTCGAACAACGGGAAGCCGACCTCCCGTTCGATGCGCTTGATCTGGGCACTGAGCGGTGCCTGGGACATCTGCAGACGCTGAGCGGCACGCCCGAAGTGCAACTCTTCGGCGACCGCGACGACGCACCGCAGCTGGCGAACCTCCACGGGTACAACCCTAAGAGATTATTTCTTGAATCGGCATAATTCAGCCTCGATTGATATTGGACACGCACTTCCTGGGGGGATGTACTCGTGTGGTGTCCCTGGCCCGCTTCCCGTACGTGCAGAGGCCACAGGCACCGGTCGCCTTCGTGACGGTGCACCCCAGGTCCCCCAGCGAACGCATGAGGACAGCCCCCAATGATGATCACAGTACTGGTGAAATACGTGCCGGACGCGACTGCCGACCGGCAGTTCGAGCCGGACCTCACCGTCGACCGTGAGCAGGTCGACGGTCTGCTCTCCGAGCTCGACGAGTACGCCGTCGAGCAGGCGCTTCGGATCAAGGAGGAGCGCGAGGACGAGGACGTCGAGGTCACCGCCCTGGCCGTCGGCCCCGCCGACGCGGAGGCCGCGGTCCGCAAGGCCCTGCAGATGGGCGCCGACAAAGCCGTGCTGGTCTGTGACGACGTGATCGCCGGCTCGGACGCGGTCGCCACCTCGCTGGTGCTGGCCAAGGCCGTCAAGAAGGCCAACGGCGGTGTCGTCCCCGACCTGGTCATGTGCGGCATGGCCTCCACCGACGGCGGAATGGGCGTCGTCCCGGCGATGCTGGCCGAGCGTCTCGGCCTGCCGCAGATCACCCTCGCCTCGGCTGTCGAAACCGACGGCGACCAGGTACGCGTCAACCGCGACGGCGACGTCGCGACCGAGACCGCCGGCGGCACCATGCCGCTCGTTCTCTCGGTCACCGACCAGTCGGGGGAGGCCCGCTACCCGTCGTTCAAAGGCATCATGGCGGCCAAGAAGAAGCCGTTCAGGACCCTCGACCTCGCCGAACTCGGCCTGGAGGCCGGCCAGGTCGGCCTCTCGGGGGCGTGGACCACCGTCGAGGCCGCCGACGCCAGCCCGGCGCGTACCGCCGGTGAGATCGTCAAGGACGAGGACGGCACGGGCGCCAAGGCGCTCGCCGACTTCCTCGCGTCGAAGAAGTTCATCTGAGGCAGGGGAGTCAAAGAACAATGACGGAGATTCTGGTTCTCGTCGACCACGTCGGCGGCGTTGTCAGGAAGCCGAGCTTCGAGCTGCTGACCATGGCCAGACGGCTCGGCGAGCCCTCCGCCGTCTTCATCGGCGACGCCGATCAGGCCGCCACCGCCGCCGAGGCCGTCAAGGCGTACGGCGCCGGCAAGGTCTATGCGATCGACGACACCGAGATCAAGGGCTACCTCGTGGCCCCGAAGGCCGAGGCTCTGCAGCAGCTCGCCGCCGCCACCGACCCCGCCGCGATCTTGCTCCCGTCCTCGGCGGAAAACAAGGAGATCGCCGGCCGCCTGGCGATCAAGCTCGGCTCCGGCCTGATCACCGACGCCATCGGCCTCCAGGCGGGCTTCGTCGCCACCCAGTCGGTGTTCGCCGGAACCTACACCGTCAGGGCGAAGGTCACCCGAGGCACTCCGATCATCACCGTCAAACCGAACTCCGCCGTGCCGGAGGAGGCCGTCGGCGCCGGCGCGCTGACACCGTTCACGGTGACGGTCTCCGACGCCGCCAAGTCTGCCCGAATCGTGGCCTTCGAGCTGCGCCAGGCCTCGGGGCGTCCCGAGCTGACCGAGGCCGCGATCGTGGTCTCCGGCGGCCGCGGCACCGGTGGCGACTTCGCCCCCGTCGAGAACCTCGCCGACGCGCTGGGTGCCGCGGTCGGCGCCTCGCGTGCCGCCGTCGACTCGGGCTGGATGCCGCATACCTTGCAGGTCGGCCAGACCGGCAAGACCGTCAGCCCGCAGCTGTACGTCGCAGGCGGCATCTCCGGTGCGATCCAGCACCGTGCGGGCATGCAGACCTCGAAGACCGTCGTTGCCGTCAACAAGGACGAGGAGGCGCCGATCTTCGAGCTCGTCGACTTCGGTGTCGTGGGCGACCTCCACACTGTCCTCCCTGCCCTTACCGCCGAGATCAACCGGCGCATGAGGCTGAGCGTGGGATGACGTCATAGGAGTCGCCCTTGGTCGGTCGCCGGAGACGTTGCCATCCTGTCCACTGCTTTGATGGCCGGTGCGCCTTCCGGTGGGACGCGATCTGCTGTGCCGAGCCGCGCCGCCTCCCCGGCTCCGAGTTCGCCGGGAAGCTGTTGAACCGCCGGTTCCCGACGACGCTTCACTGTCTTCGGCCCAGGCTTGCACCGTCCCGGCCTGGGACGCCTCAAGCTCGGGTCGGCGCCAGCTGCTGGATGCACGGTGATCCTCAAGCCGTCCCCGGAGACCCCCTTGGGGGCTACGTGCTCGTCGAGGTTGCCGAGGAACTGGTCGAGGGGCGCGACCGGAGGGCCTGGCCGCCGTCCTGGGCGGTTTCACCGGCCCGCCGCTGCACCACCCGGACGCCGACGCCTCGCCGCCTGCGTGCGCCGGGCCGCGGAACTGGGTGCCGATGTGATCACCCGCTGCCGGGGCGAGGACATCGACGTCCGGGCGGTGGGCGGACGGCGGGCAGGGAAAGCGCGGGTACGCACTGACGACGGCCAGGAGTTCGTCACGGACACGGTCGTGGTCGCCTCCGGCCCCGGCTGCCCGGCCTCGGGCTGCCCGTCGTCCTGCCGCCTTTGCGGGTGACCGAGCAGCAGGTCTTCCACTTCCGGCGGCGGGATCCGGACGTGCCGTTGCCGGTGCTGGTCTCCAAGGACGCGACCACGCAGGTCTTCGGCCTGCCGTCAGGCAGCGACGGGGGCCCGCGGTCACGGTCGTCGAGCACGACCGAGGCACCCCTACCACGACCCGCACCGCGACGGGGTCGTCGGCCCGGCCTCGCGCACCGCGTCAGTGGCTTCGTCCTCGACCGGCACAGCCCCCTGGCCATCGCGTCGCCCTGCTCGGGGCACGGAGACGGGTTCGCCCGGCTGATCGGGGCGATGGCCGCCGACCTGGCCACGGGCCGGGCCGAGCCACATCCCCGGTTCCAGCCGGACCGGGGAGCCTGGGCAGTGACCGAAACTCGCCCTTAATTCCGCGCTTGAGCGTCCGTACTACTGCAGTGAAACCTTGTTTCCTTCCGTGGGGCTGGCTGTCTGCGGGACCCACCGATCCACTCCGCGGAGCGTGCGCATGGACACCGCAAGTACCGCCTGGATGCTCGCAAGCACGGCACTCGTCTGTCTGATGGTGCCGGGCCTCGCGCTCTTCTACGGCGGCATGGTCGCCGCCAAGAGCGTCCCCAACATGATCACGTTGACGTTCGGGGCCGTGACCCTGGTCGGCTGTATCTGGGTCGTCTACGGTTACTCGGCCGCGTTCGGCGACTCGATCGGCGGGGCCGGGATCCTCGGTGACGTCACCGAGTACTTCGGCATGAGCGGCATCATCAACGACGACCCGAACGCCGTCATTCCGCTCTCGGTCTTCGCCGCCTTCCAGGCGCTGTTCGCAGCCCTGACGCGATCCGCACCATCACCGGCGCCCACGGCGACCCGTTGGCCGAAGCCATCGAGCTCACCAAACGGCTCAAACTCCTGCACCTGCGGCGGGCGTTGAGCGACCTGATCCCTACCGCCAAGGCCCAACGCTGGGACCCAGCCGAGGTCGTCCGCGTCCTCCTGGCCGAAGAGGCCGCCGGACGCGACGCGGCGAACCTGCGGCCCCGCCGCAAGCGGGCCGGGCTCCCCGCAGGGGCCGATCGAGCTGAAGAACCCCAGGAGCGCGACCATGAACCAGCGCCACGAGCCTCCGACGCCTATCTCGTCGTCGACCGCCACCCCGTGCTCCTGCCGCCGAAACTGGCGCGGCTCATCGAGCACCAGATGGCGAATCCGCGCCGCACCTCCCAGCTCCCACCCGCCACCACGGAACACGGCACAACCGCTGGCCGTATGACCGCCGGTGTGCGCTGCGGTGATGGCGACGAACGTCAGGGAGCAGGCTCCGGGCCTGAAGCACCGCGGCCTGCCCAACCGGGTGATCGAAAGCCTCGGGGCCGGCTTCCGCTCGGCAACCTGGTACGAGCTGGAGCAGGGCGGCAGCGTGGTGTGCCTCGTCCTGCGCGACCCCGCTCGCTCTAACTGATCGTTCATGCAGCGAAGTCTCTTGCCTCTGTGCGCTTGACCACGTGCTTACTGCAGCTCCGGCTGTGAACCGCCGCGACGACGCGGCGCTCATGACCTGCGGTTGCTGGGAGAGAAGCCGTGCGACCACTGGGGGATCAATTGCCTCCCGGCGACGGGGAAGCGAGGCTGCTGGCCATCTCGCGGATGGTCGGATGGCGATACAGCTCCCGCAGACGCAAGGACGGCAGGCCACGCGCGCAGTGTCGCGCCGATACGGACGGCGAACAGGGAGTTGCCGCCAAGTTCGAAGAAGTCGTCGTCCAGGTCGACGGGCGTGCCGAGGACCTCGCTCCAGATCACGCGCAGTTGCTCGGCGAGATCGCCGGTGACGGGCTCGGTGTCCCGCGTCGGCGCGACGGGGACCGCGGGTGCGGGGAGCCGGGTCGTGTCGAGTTTTCCGTTGGCTGTCAGGGGGAGCGACTCCAGGGCGGTGACGGTGGTGGGAGCATGTAGTCGGGCAGGACGCCTGCGGCCCGATTGCGGACCGTGGATGGGGTGCCGCTGGCGAGGACCACGTAGGCGTCGATGCGGGCGGTGGCAGCGTCGGCCGGGTCGTCGCGGCGGACCGCGACGGCCGCAGGCCGTATGCCGGGGTCCTCCAGCAGGACGGCGCGGATCTCGTCGACCTCGATCCGGAAACCGCGGATCTTGACCTGGCTGTCGATCCGCCCCAGGTGTTCGAGCCGGCCGTCCGGGCGCAGGCGTCCCAGGTCGCCGCTGCGGTACATGGTGCCGCCGGTGAACGGGTCCGCCACGAAGCGCCGGGCGGTCAGTTCCGCCTGCCCGAGGTAGCGAAGGGCGACGCCGGCGCAGATCTCGCCGGTCACGTCGGGCGGAAGCAGCCGTCCCGCCTCGTCGGTCACGTACAGGTGCCAGCCGGGCAGCGCGTGCCCGACGGAGCGGGTGGCGGCGAGGGCCAGCCGCCGGGTGAGGGTCTGCTGGGTGACGTGGACCGTCGTCTCGGTGATGCCGAACATGTTCACCGTCCGGCAGACCGAGTCGGGCGGCGGCACCTTCGGCCTGCCCCACGCCGCCACCCACACGGTCCTGCTCCCGTACGTCGCGGTCTTCAACCTCCCCTCAGCCCGGCGGCGGAAAAGTCCCGCCGCCGCGCCCTGGCCACCAACGACGTACCCCGATACCTCGCCTCCGCACGGCTGCCAGCCTGGGCGCCCCGCACTCACTGACCGAACTGGGCCTCGTGAAAACCGACTTGGACGAGGTCATCACCCAGGCACGGACTCAGCCGT
This sequence comes from Streptomyces sp. NPDC001027, assembly GCF_040299045.1. Taxonomy (NCBI): domain Bacteria; kingdom Bacillati; phylum Actinomycetota; class Actinomycetes; order Kitasatosporales; family Streptomycetaceae; genus Streptomyces; species Streptomyces sp. NPDC001027. The sequence goes on along the minus strand of NZ_JBEPBI010000042.1, from coordinate 31,237 downwards.
ACGCCAATCCCCGTCCGGTCACGGAGCAAGCGCTCCGCTCCCTGCTCACGGGCGCCCTCAAAGGAAACCTCGCGCCCTGACACCTCACCAGTCACGCCGGCGGCTCGGGGATGCGTACGCCCCCGGTAAGCGCACAGGCGTGTACCGCCCGGCCTGGACAGCCCGTCGTGGGCGAGACCGCCAGGCCAGTATCTCCTACGAGTAATACGCCGTCGCCGTCATCGACGACATGGGCTCCGCCGGCTCCGGCCTGCCCCTCAGTCGTGGCTGGCGCACGGGACCCGCGCTTCTTCGAGCGGCGCGGGTGCGGCCCGCTGTCTTGGTGGGCAGCTCCCTTTGATTCGGTGACGGTCGCGTTACGCGTTCGGTGACCACGGTGCGAGTGCGGTGCCGACCACGACCGCGATGGTCTCCTTGTTGAGTCCTACACCGAGCATGAGCCGTTTGAACAGCATGGGGCCGACGATCTCGGCGATGAGACGGTGGTGTGTGCCCGTACGCCGGGGCGGAGTTCGCCTCGTTCGACGGCGGCGGTGAGTGCGCCCGCGAAGTGTGCCTCGGCGTGGCCGACCATCTCTTCGCGGATGCGCCGTGCCTCCGCGTCCCGTTCGGCCCGTTCGGCCCGTTCGGCCCGTTCGGCGACGACCGACACGGTGACGGGCTGGTTGAGCCAGTCGGCCATCTGTTCCAGCTGGGTCTCCAGTCGAGGGCGGACGGGCCCGTTGCTGAAGGTGACCAGAGGCAAACGCCGTCGGCAAGTGTGTCCAGGAGCAGGGACTGCTGGTCGTGCCAGTGCCGGTAGACGCTGGCCCGGGCCTTGACCCCTGATGTTGAACACACGAGACACTGGATCCTGAGGATCTGAGAACGGACATCTCGTGGTCATGAAGAACTATCCGCCGGAGTTCAAGGCGGACGCAGTCGCACTGTACGAGTCGCGGCCCGATGCGACGATCAGGTCGATCGACGCCGATCTGGGGATCAATCCGGAGACCTTGCGGAACTGGGTCCGCGCAGCCGGAGCAAGCCGTCCGCGGGGACGCAGGACGCCGGAACCGGCTCAGCTGCCGGCCCCGCTGAGGCGGAGAACGCGGCCTTGCGGAAGAAGGTCCGTGAGCTGGAGGAGGAACGCGAGATCCTGCGGAAGGCGGCGAAGTATTTCGCCGGGGAGACGCGCTGGTGAACCGCTTCCAGTGTGTCGCCGACCTCCAGCGCCGTTACGGCGTGAAGCGGCTCTGCAGCATCCTCGGCGTCAGCCGCTCGAGCTTCTACTACTGGCGCCGGACCGCCGCGGACCGGGCCGCCCGGCAGGCAGCCGACGCACGGCTGGCCGCCCGGATACAGGCGGTGCACCAGGAATCAGGCGGCACTTACGGAGCCCCGAGGATCACCGCCGAGCTCCGGGAGCCGAATGCTGAGGCGGTCAACCACAAGCGGGTCGCCAGGATCATGCGGGCGTTCGGGATCGAAGGAGTCCGGTTGCGCCGTCGGCACCGCACCACCGTCCCCGACCTCGCCGCAGGCAAGGCCCCGGACCTGATCGGCCGTGACTTCACCGCGGACGAGCCGAACACGAAGTACGTCGGGTCGGGTAGCCGGAGGGAGTCTCACCCTCCGGCCCCCACAGAACCGTGCGTAACAGTCTCCCGTTACACGGCTCTTGCCACCCTGGTCACATCCAGTAGGTCCGGCACAAGCGCCAGTGCGCGAACATGCCCGGGTATCGTCGGGTGATGTCCTGGAAGCACTGTTTGGACTTCTTGAATCCGGACAGCCGCTTGTACTTCCGGCGGATCCAGCGCACCAGGTAGGCGTTGATGCGCTGGAGGAAGGGCTTCAGCACCGAGGGGTAGAACGCCCCGTAGTACTGGATCCAGCCCCGCACGATCGGATTGATGAACCGCGCGAGCTGGGCAAAGGTGTGTCCGGTACGCCGGTGGATGCGCCAGCTGCGCACCTCGGCACCCATTCTCTTCAGGGCCCCGTCGCTGACCGCGGGCAGGAAACACGGGAAGGTGACCCCGTGCTTGCTGCGCGCTTTGCGGGCGCGGAAGGTGAACCCCAGGAACGTGAACGACGTGTGCTCGTGGGAGCGTTCGCGGTTCGCGTCCTTGCAGTAGACGATCCGGGTCTTGGCCGGGTGCAGTCGCAGTCCGACCTCTTCCATCCTGTTCCTGATCGCCTCGACCAGCTGTCTGGCCCGGCGTTCACTGACGCAGTGCACAACCGCGTCGTCCACGTACCGTTCGAACGGGACGCCCGGGAACTCCCGGTCCATCCACGTGTCGAACGCGTAGTGGAGGAACAGGTTCGCCAGTACGGGCGAGACCGCTGATCCCTGTGGGGTTCCCCGGTCCCGCTGTTGCAGGGTGCCGTCGGGCAGTTGCAGCGGCGCCTTGAGCCAGCGCGTGACGTACAACTTCACCCAGACGACATCGGTGTTGGCCTCCACGGCCTTGACGACCAGGTCCCAGGGCACGCTGTCGAAGAACTTCTGGATGTCGAGGTCGACCACCCAGTCCTGTTTCCAGCAGCGTTCTCGGCACCGGGCCACCGCGTCCAGCGCCGACCGTCCAGGCCGATACCCATAGGAATCCGGGTGGAATTTTGGCTCCACTCGCTTTTCCAACCGGGCGGCCACCACGGTCTGCGCGATTCTGTCCGCGACAGTGGGCACTCCAAGAATCCTGATTCCTCCGCCATGAGCTTTGGGGATTTCCACCGCTCGCACCGGAGGTGGAAAATAGCTACCCGAGGACATGCGGTTCCAGATCTTGTAGAGATTCCCCTGCAAGTCCTTCTCGAAGTCCTTGATCGAGCAGCCATCCACGCCCGGCGCCCCCTTGTTGGCCCTAACCTTTTCCCATGCCTCCCACACTTCCCACTTCGAGATCTCAAACGGCTTTTCTGGAGACTTCAGCTCGTCCATGCGACTCCTCCCAGGTGCTCTGGTTGATCGAACGAACACAGCCACGGATGACCCGGCCCCTTCGCTCCACCCCCGTTACAGGGGCTTCTTCGCTACTACGGGCCGGTCCGCCGGCGAGATCCGACTCGGTACTCAGTCCCTCGCGGTTTCGGCCGTCTCGGGACGCTCCCTCACGCCGCTCATGCGCACGGCGATGTCAGATCTCGCCTTCCCACGTTCCACGTGAAAGCAGCAGACCAGGCACGCGTCGCCTCCATGCCGGGCACCGTCTGGCCAGTAACCGGGTTTCCGCCAGACTTGTCCTGGAGCCATATCTACAGCCCCAGTTTTGATGCCGTCTGTAAGTTTTCGACACGTCATCAGCGATTCGCTTGCGCTCGCCTTCCTGATCCCCACCTGACGCCTCCTGGGCGCCTTTTCCACATCGCTCACCACGACGGTCTTCAGCCAACGCAGCATGTGGCGGTTTGGAACCTCTCCCCGAAGAGTGGTTCCGAAGGGCCTACCTTCATCTTCCACGCAGCATTGCTTTCCAAGAGGTTCCTACCTACATTCCGCACCTCTCTTTTCGCATTCGTGGCACACCGACATCACCTACCTGCCCATCGACGGCGGGAAGTTCTGCTACCTGGCCACCGTCATCGACCTCGCCTCGCGCCGTCTGGCCGGCTGGGCGATCGCGGACCACATGCGCGCGGACCTCGTCACCGACGCCCTGGCCGCAGCCGTCCGCACCCGAGGCAGCCTCGCCGGATCAATCATGCACACCGACCACGGAGCCCAGTACACGAGCAGGACATTCGCCGAAGCATGCAGGTCAGCAGGGGCTCGGCAGAGCATGAGTTCGGTCGGCTCCAGCGCGGACAACGCACTGGCCGAGTCCTTCAACGCGACCTTCAAACGCGAGACCCTGCAGGGACGAAGAAGCTGGCCAGGCGAGCGCGAGGCCCGGCTCGACGCCTTCCGATGGCTCCACCGCTCCAACACCCGACGCCGACACTCCAGCCTCGGGCAACGATCACCGATCGCCTTCGAGAACGCCTTCCACCTCACACCAACTACGCTGGCACCAGCCGCATAACCCGTGTTCAGGATTCAGGGTCAAGGCCCCCCGGCCGACTCCGGCCCGTTCGGCGACGGCGGCGAGGATGACCCGCTCGGGCCGCCTTCGGCGAGAAGCTCGAAGGCGGCCGTAAGAACGGCCACGCGGCCGCGGCGGGCACGCGGGTCTTCGGGCGTTCGGGGCAGCGGAAGTACCTCTTCCCGACCCCCCTATGAGACAGGTTGACTCACAACCCCTCTCTGATACAGACTGTCTCACAGGCGGGGTGGAAGGCTCACCGGAGAAGTCACCGCCCGTCACAAGTTCCGCTGCAGGTCCGTCACCCAGGAGAGAGCCATGTCAATCAACGCCATCGCCCTGCGCTTCGCCGACCGTGCCACCGCCTACCAGGCACTCAGCGACCTCAAGCACATCCGCTCCGCCGCGACCGACGTCCGTGCCGCCGTCCTGATCGAGCGCCTCGCGAACGGCTCGGTGCGCATACCCGAGGGCATGGACAACGAGGAGGGGAAGAATACGGCGATCGGCGGGCTCGTCGGCTCGGTGGTCGGCATCCTCGGCGGGCCTCTCGGCGTTCTGCTGGGCTGGAGCATCGGCGCGCTGATCGGGGGCGGCAGTGACGGCAAGCGGGCCGCCCTCGCCAGCAGCGCCGTCATCGCCGCCACGCCCCATGTCCCGGCCGACGGCACGATGATCCTCGCCGAGGTCGTCGAGACCGACACCCAGGTCCTGGACCAGCTGGCCATGAGCTACGAGGCCATCCTCGAACGCCGCCCGGCCGACGCCCTGCGCGATGAGCTGAAGGCGATGGAAGAGGCCGCCGACAACGCCCGAAAGGAAGAGGCCAAGCGGAGGCGTGCGAGCAAGCACCCCGGGAAGCAGGCGAAAGAGGCCGCCACTGCGCCGACACGGGAGGCCACCGCATAGCCACCCCAGGACGCGGGGTAGCTATCCCCCTCCCCCGCATGGTGTGAGGGCGGGCCCACCGGGCCCGCCCTCACCGTCGTATCTGTGAGACGGTATGTATCGTGAGTCTCTTGTAGGAAGCAGGTGTCGGATGAGTCCATCGAAGGCGGACCCCCGTGCGCAGCGAAGCCGCACGGCGGCACTGGCGGCCGCTGTGAACCTTCTGGGGGAAGGTGGCCCCGGAGCGGTCACCCATGCCGCGGTCGCCGAGCGCTCCGGCGTCGGCCGGGCCACCCTCTATCGCCACTGGCCGCAGCAGCAGGACCTGCTGCTGGACGCCCTCGTCGGCCTGACCGAACCACTGCTGGGCGCGGGTGAGGGGAGCGTACGCGACCACCTGGTACGACAGATCACCGACCGCCTGAACTGGTTCAATCAGTCCCTCTCAGCCTCGGTCATGGCCACACTCATCGACCAGGCGGAGCGCGATCCGCACATACGAGAGCTGCGACACCACCTCTACGGCGCCGCTGTCGAAGACCTGCGCGGAGCTCTGCGGGCCGCCGTGGAGCGTGGCGAACTGCGGCCTGGCGCCGACGAGCACGCGTCGCTTCTCCTCGCGCGGATCATCGGGCCGCTGTTCTTTCAGCGCTATCTGCTCGACCAGGCGGTGGACGAGGAGTTCGTGGAGCGGAGCGTGGACAACGCGCTGGCCGCGTGGCAGCCCTACACCTGATCGGTACGCGGGACACCAGCCCGGGACCGAAGCAGCACAAAAGTGCCGGTATGACGCGTGAGCGGATCCGGTGGCCGGCCGTGGCGGACCGGGCGAGGCAGATCGTTGCGGGCTACGCCCCGCTCAAGGTCATGCTTCGCCAGGTCATGTACCGGCTCGCCTCCGAGGGCGTCCTGCCACAGGCCCCGCCGATGTACCGCCCGCCTGTTCTCACAGCTGGTCAGGTCGTCGACTTGGAACTCAAGCTGCAGGACTGTGAAGGTCAAAGTCGATACCGCCGAGCAACACGGCCGCCACGACGGAGAGTTCGAGGCCGGTGGCGTTGTCGTAGCGGGCGCTGGCGTAATGCAGCGCCCAGAAGATGCCAGTGAGGGAGGCCATCAGGCCGTCGCCGTGAACAGGACCAGCGAGGGGATGTGCCGCATGTGCCGGATCATCGTCGCCGAAACCGAGGTCGACACCGCCCAGATCGCGATGAAGCACGACACACCCTCAGCCGCCTGGGAGCCACGTAGACCCTGCCGAATTCGCCAACGGTGCGACGCGTTGCGACGGGGTGGGCGGCTCGGCGCGGTGTCAGCTCCTGGCCAGTCCGGGCAGGTGGTCGGCGAGGTGCATGGCGTGAAGCTGCGCAAACTCGTCGTGCGTGCAGCGTCCGTAGGCGGGATGGGTGGCGTGCCCGGCGGTGTGGCCGGTGAACAGGGCCACTGCGTCCGCGAGATCGGCCGCAGCGTCGGGCACCGGCAGACCCGGGTCCAATGGCGGTGCCCCCTCGATCTCCGCCCCGAGCGGATGCTTCATCGCTCCTCGGCGCAGGAAGACCAGTTTGGCCAGTCTCCCTACCGTGGCCCGGTACAGGGCGGGCTTGAGCGCCGGATATCCGGTCACGGAGTAGCGGACGGTCTGGGCGCAGTGCTGCACCGTCTGCGAGAGGTTCCAGGTGCTGCCGGGCGCCAGCAGGTCGTGCTGAGGGCGGGCGGCGTTCTGGTAAAGCGGCTGAATGAACTGCTCGAGGTCGGGAGAGGACATGGCAGGATCCTATGTGGCGATGGTGGACTCGCGATGCCAGAGGGGCTGACGGGGATACCGCTATGCGGTGACACCTAGGGTGAGGCCTCCGGGCCCGGCATAACTGTTCCCTGGCCTTGCGGCCGGGGTCGGCGATCCGGTCGAGCAGCGGTCCGGCCAGCCACTCCGGCTCGTGGTCGGACGGGCTGGAAGGGTTCGCTCGTTCCTTCCTCCTCGCTGCCTTCCGTATCGCAGGCTCCGGCGGGCGGGTCGGTCCCGCGCTCGTCGAGCGGTACGCTGCCGGGCTCGCCGCCGGGACCGATCCGTACCATCCCGAGCGCTGGCCGCCGATCACCGACCGCGCTCAGCCCATGGTCGAGGCGGCGTCGATCGCGATCGCCCTGCACGAGTCGCGGCCCTGACTGTGGGACCACCTCGACGACCTCGTGCGGCAGCAAGTCGCCGACTGGCTCGGTGACTTCGTAGGTGCCGACGTCAACGACTCGAACTGGCGTCTGTTCCAGGTCATCGCGGAGGAGTTCCTCGCCTCCGTCGGCGCCCGCACCGACGGTACGAGATATACGAGATAGACGCGGGGCTCGCCCGGCTGGACGACGGGTATTGGGGCGGCGGCTGGTACACCGACGGCGACGGGAAGAAGTTCGACTACTACAACGTCTGGGGCGCTGCCTCTGTATCCGGTGTTGTGGGCGCGGATCGCCGGCCCGCGTGCGGATGCGGGCACGGTAGCCCGGCGCTAGGGCCCGCCTGCACGAATTCCTCGTCGTGCACCAACATTTCTTCGGCTCCGACGGGGCGCCGGTCCATCAGGGGCGTTCGCTCACCTATCGGTTCGCGGCCGCCGCTCCGTTGTGGGCCGGGGTCCTGGCCGATGCGACTCCGCTGCCGCCCGGGCCGCACCCGTCGCCTCGCCTCAGGCGCCCTCAAGCACTTCGCCGAGCGCGGTGTCCCGGACGAGAGCGGCCTGCTCAGCCTCGGCTGGTACCGGCCCTTCCTCCCCGTCGCCCAGCCCTAATCGGGCCCCGCCTCCCCGTACTGGGCGAGCAAGGCGTTCCTGGGCTGTTGCTGCCCGCCGGTCACCCGGTGTGGACGGAGCCGGAGGAACCCGCTCCCGTGGACAGGGCCGACGTGGGCGTGGCCCTGCCCGCCCCCTGCTGGCTGCTGCACTCCACCGCAGCCGACGGGATCGTCCGGCTCGTCAACCACGGCAGCGACCGTCTCCCGCCCCCGCCGACGACCGCCGGGGACAGTCCCCACTACGCCCGCCTCGCCTACTCCAGCACCACGGCCCCCGAAACACCGGGGCCCGACAACCACCTCGCCCTGCGCGCCCCTGACGGCATCCCCTCCCGGCGCGGCCGCATCCACCCCCTGGGCGCCCGGGGCCGCCGCGCCGCCTCGCGGTACGGCAACGGCATCGAGACCGTCAGCGTGGTGCACGGCCCCTGGGAGGCACGGGTGCACCGCATCGACGCGCCGCCCAACACGCCGGTACGGGAGAGCGGCTGGGCCATCGCCCACGACACCGAGCCTCCCGAGTGCCGTACCGGTCCGGGCTGGGCGACAGCCCGCCGGGCCGACGGGCTGACGGGCTGACCAGTGCGATCGTCGGGCTCCACGGCTGGAACGAGGTCGAGGGCACGGTCGCGCACGCCGTCGGCACCAATGCCGTCGGCCATCAGATCCGGTTCACCAGCGACCACGAGTGGCACGAGGATCAGCACGGCACCCGGAACATCTATCACGGGACATGGGAGATCACAGGGAAGCGGACGGTCAGGCTCCATGACTGGGAGGAGGAGATCCGCTTCTCACCGGACAACTACAACGAGTTCACCGTGGTCTCCTTCGACCACGTCCTCACCAAGGACCGGGACAGTGCCGCAGAGCCGACCCGGTAGCCCACGTGCCCCAGGTGAACGCGCGCAAGAAGTGCTCAGGTCATGGGCAACCCAAGGAAGTCCCCTGGTACCGCAAAACCACCAGCTTATGGGCGGGTTCTGGATTCGGGGAGACCCTGTGAGTACCCCGCCCAACAGGCTCTCCCCTGGGCCTGAGAGGCCCTGTTGCATCGCGGGAGCACACCGTGAGCACGCGGCGCGCTTCTGCGGAGAAGACCCTGGCGTGGCCGCTCGCCCTGTGAACGAAAGGCCTTCGGACAGATGGACTCAGAGGATGGCCGCTGATGCTCAGGGGACGCGCCCGGGAACTCGCGGCCTGCCTCAGGGCTCGGCGCGATGAGCTGCGTCCGGAAGCGGTGGGCATCGCGGTCTGGGACGAGCCGCGTCGGGTGCCAGGGCTCCGGCGCGAGCAAGTGGCCCAGTTGGCCGCGATCAGTACGGACTACTACAGCCGTATCGAACAGGCACGCATCGCGGTCACCCCCGAGCGTGCTGGCTGCCGTGGCTTCCGCGCTGCGACTCGACGACACGCAGCGACACTATGTCTTCGGCCTGCTCGACCAGGAGACCAAAGCGGCTCGGCGGCCCCGGGCTCAGTGCGTACAGCCCCAGCTGCGACGCTTGCTGGACGGACTGGCGGCCATTCCGGCGTTCGTCCTGGGCCGCTACATGGACGTGCTGGCCTGGAACCACCTGGCGTCGGTTCTGATCACCGACTTCGCGAGGATCCCGCAGGAGGAACGCAACTGAGTGCGGCTGATCTTCGCCGCTCCCCGGATGCGGGAGCTGCACGCCGACTGGGAAGACGTGGCCCGACAGACGGTGGCACAGCTGCGGATGGCAGCCTCGGCCAACCCTGGCAGTGCACGCCTGGAGAAGCTGGTCGGTGAACTAGCCGAGCACGATGCCGCTTTCCGTGTGTGGACGTTCACGTATTTCCCCGGGGCTGAGTTCACGTAATTCCCCAGCCCCGGGCGCCGATGACGTCTATTTGACCGACGGCTTGGCGGGCTTCTCGGTGGGGTTCTTGGGGCGTTTGTTCGGGCGGTAGCTGGGGCCGTTCATGATGACCTGGTGGCTGGTGTTGATGAGCCGGTCGAGGAGGGACTCGGCGACGACGGGGTTGGGGAAGAGTGGATACCAGTCGCTGGGCGCCCGGTTGCTCGTGATGATCAGGGACCGTCCCTGCCGTTCGCTGACCAGTTCGTAGAGGTCGTCGGCGTGGGCCGCGGAGAGCTGGCGCATGGCGAAGTCGTCGAGGATGAGCACGTCGGGCCGTACCAGTTCGCGGATCCGTTTCTCCCAGGTGCGGTCCGCATGTCCGCCGGCGAGTTCGGCGAGGATGCGGCTGGTCTTGGCGAAGCGGACGTGGGCGCCCTGGCGGACGGCGAGGTGCCCCAGCGCCTGGGCGATATGTGTCTTGCCCACCCCGACCGTTATCAGCGGGGCGTGAGCCCCTCGATTCTCTGTCTGCAACGAGCGTCACCGTGAGCGTTCTGCGTCGTTGATGCATTGCTATCAACGGGAGTTCTTCAACGAGACGGAACGGCATCAGTGGCGCATAGCTTGGCGGTCCGGCCCGCGAACGGTCGGCGGACGTGGACCGTGATCGACGAGAAGTACCGAACCGTCGCACCGGTCGAGGACTGGCTGGAGGCCCATCGGCAGCTGTGGTCGCCGAACACGGTCCGCGGCTATGCGACCTCGCTGGCCCAGTGGTGGACATTCCTCGAACAGCGCGACGAGACCGGAAGGTGGGGCGATCTCGGGGTCCCGGCGGTCGCGGGGTTCCTGTCCTGATTGCGCATTGGCCGCACCGTCGAGCACACCCTGGTCGAGCCCGAACAGGCCCCGGAGGCCGGGACGTTGGAGGCGAGACTGGCCGCGCTGATCTCCTTCTATCGCTGGCAGGAGGCGGTCTTCTCAGTGCCGGTCGCGGGCCGGCTCATGCGCGGGACGCCGCGACGGGCCCCGGCCCGGGGCCTGCTCGCGCACCTGGACGCCCGCACCGCTCCCGCGCCGTCCTCGCTGGTCAGGGTCCGGCGCCAGCGGCATCATGGGCGCCCTCCGCTGCTGCTGCCGACCGAGATCCAGGCGATCCTGGACGGCTGCGCGATGCCGGACGCCACGGTCAGCGACTGGAGAGGGAACCTGCGCGACCGGCTGCTGTTCGCCCTGCTCGCAGAGACCGGCATGCGCCTGGGAGAGGCCCTCGGCCTGCGGATCTGCGACTTCGTCATGGGCCGTGGCTCCACTGCCTATGTCGAGATCGTGCCTCGCGAGGACAACACGAACGGGGCCAGGGTGAAGATGATGCGCCCGCGACGCGTCTATGTCGGCAGCGACCTGGAGCGACTATTCGCCGACTACCTCACGCACCTCGCCTGCCGGGCCGCCGAGTTCGGCATCGAGATCGATACCGGATCGCCGCTGCTGGTGAACCTGGAGCGGCCGCCGCTGCTGGCCGCCCTGCGCGAGGGCACGGTGCGAGACAAGGTGTCCGCCCTGCGCAAGAAGGGCGTCGGCCCCGCCTCCTGGACGCCGCACTGGTTCCGGCACAGCCACGCGACCGCGCTGTTGCTGGCCGGGACGCCGGAGTGGGTGGTCTCCCGCCGACTCGGTCACGCACATGTGCAGACCACGCTCGACCTTTATGGCTGGGTCCCCGCGAGGACGAGGCCCTGCGGGTCGCGGCGAACTGGAAGTCGTACATCTCTGCCTGGCAGGTCGACGATGGCCGGTGAACAGCGTCATCTCCATGCGGCCAGCGACAAGGATCCGTTCTGGCAGCTCTGGACCGAGCTGCCAGAGCCCTGGAAGGGGCCGGTGATCAGGGACGGCATCGACGACTGGGAGAAGATCACAGAGAACGGCGACCGGAGCATCGACCTGACCGGTCTGCCCAAGCTGATCGCCGCCGAACTGGCCTGGATGGCGCACTGGCAGGCCATGGACGGGACCCGCTCCTCGGTGCTGGGCACCAACCAGTTCGCGAACATCCTGCGCCGCGCGATCCGCGACCAGCACCCTTTCCCGGCCTCGATCCGGGACATGGACTGGGAGACCGCGGCCGCGTTGCAGCGGTGGTTCTATGCAACCCGCTGGGGCCGCCTCATTCCCCGCGGCAGCGTCGCCCGGCTGCGAGTGATCTTCCGCTTCTCCCGTCTGGCCCTCCTCGCCCGCTGTTCGGACGGGCCCTGGTGGTCTCTGGACGAGTGGCATCCGCGCTGCGACCCGCGGATTCCGCTGGCCGAGCACGAACCCCAAGCCCACTACGGCTGTTCCCCCTCGAAGATCACTCAGCCGTGGCTGCGGGAGGCCGTGAAGTGGTGCCTGGGCACCCAGTTGGAGGCCAGCACGTTGCGCTGGTCGACCGTGAGCCAGGAAAGGATGCGGTGCTTCGCCCGCTTCGACCGGTGGCTGCAGACCTTCACCGACCCCCTCGACGTTCTGGGCGACCCGGTCCACGCGGTCCAGCTGGCCGCCGCCTTCCGCCGCTGGGACACCGATCCCGCCAACCGGCTCCTGCGACAGAATGAACAACGGTTCGTCGGGCAGCCCGTCCATCCCCGCCTGGTCAACGACGACCTGCGGGCCGTCGCCGAACTCTTCGCGTTCGTCGCCGCGAACCCCATCGAGGCCCGCCAGGTCCTCGGGCCGAACCCGTGGTCGCGTGTCACCGACGCGCACGCGGCCGGCTGGTTCCGGCAGGTCTCCCGCATCCCTGACCGGCGCGAACTCAACGACGAGCACTACGTCGACGACCACGCGCTCGCGCAGATCCCCGCCGCACTGCCCCTGCTCGGGCTCGCCCGCCACGAAGAGATGGCCCTCACCCGCGGTGACGGACAGCAAGTCACCGCCCACGGCTTCGACGACCCGCAGGCCATGCGCATGATCCTGCTGCAGATCCTCACCGGACGACGGGCCAGCGAGATCCGCACCAGCCGCTTCGACTGCCTCTCCCCGGTCCCCGACCGGGCCGTCGACGCCGCCGAAGGCGAACAGATCGCCCGCTTCCACTACGCACAGAGCAAGATCGACATCGCGCCGGACAACATCCTCGTCGACGCCGAGGTCGTCGCGGTCATCGAGGAACAACGACGGTGGGTCCGTGAGCACTTCCCCGGCATCACCCCGCGTCACCTGTTCCTGCAGCGGACCGGGAACCGGCAGGGCGACAAGCCCTACCCCTCGGGCACCTACAGCTGGATGCTCCGCGAGTTCAGCAAGATCGTGAAGATCACCGACAGCAAGGGCAAGTCCGTCGGGCTCAGTCACACCCACCGCTTCCGTCACACCAAGCTGACCCGGCTCGCCGAACTCGGCCTGCCCGTCCACGTGTTGATGCGCTATGCCGGACACGCGACCCCGTCGATGACGATGCACTACGTCGCCGCCCGCCAGGAACACGCCGAGCAGGTGTTCCTGGCCACCGCGAAACTCCGCGCAGACGGCACCCACGTCACCTTTTCCCACGACGACCACGACAGCCTCCACCTGTTCAACCGCGCCGACCGATTCCTGCCCCACGGCTGGTGCCTGCTGCCGCCCCTGCAGACCTGCGACAAGGGAAATGCCTGTCTGACCTGCTCGGTCTTCGTCACTGACGCCTCCCACCAAAGTGCTCTGGAACGGCAGTTGGACGAGACCGAGGCCCTGATCAACCGCAGCACCATCGCGTTCCAACAGCGGCACAAACGCCCGATGCCCGAGGACAACGTCTGGCTGCTGCAACGACGAGCCGAACACGCGGCCCTCACCAAGCTCCTGGACACCCTCCGCTCCAAGCCCGGACGCGCCATCCAGGGCGCCGGCTGCGGCGCCGCCCCCGCCGGCCCGGTCCCGCTCACCCTCGACCTCGACCGCCACCGAAGGACCCGGCCATGACCGACGACGCTCGCACCAAGCGCACCCAGACACTCGCCACCGCCGCGAAGGCCAAGTCACAGGCCAAGACCACCGCGGCAGAGAAGGCGATCCGCACCCTGGTCAAACGCGGTGAGCCGATCACTTTTCAGGCCGTCCAGAGGGAAGCCGGCGTCTCCCATGCGTTCCTCTATAACCACCCCGACCTGCGAGGACGCATCGAACGACTCCGGGCCCAGGCCCGGTCCGTTCCCGCACCGACGCCTCCGGCGGACGAGCACAGCACTCTCGTCCTCGCACTGACCGGCCAGATCACCCGCCTGAAGAAGCAGCACCGAGAAGAAGTACAGGCCCTGCGGGACGCGCTCGAACGAGCCCACGGCGAGAACCTCGACCTGCGACGCGAACGCGCCCGCCGAGGCGGCGACACCCCCGTTCCGCGGACGCGAACCATCGGCCCCTGCTGACCACGTCACATCGATCGAAGAACCATCCTGAGCTGCAAAAACATGCTCAGATCGCGAACGAACCGGCGATAACGACCGGGCCGAACAGAATGACGGACTCGCCCGCGTGCAGCCAGCGCAGGGCGCCCAGGTCCCGGATCTGGGCGGCAGGCAGCTTTGAGGAGGCGGTGAAGTCGAACTCCTCCAGGGTGACTTGCTGCTCGAACTTGGCCCGCTGGAGCCTGCGTTGGAATGCGACGGTCTCGCGGCGGGTGATCTCGCCCTGGCAGAGGACCTGGAGGAAGTCAAGGTGGCCGAGTTCGCCGCCGTGGGCCTGGGCGAGGCGGGCGTCGAGGGTCTCCAGCATCCCGGACAGCCTCAGGGACTTCAGTGATTCGCGCAGGGCGCTGTCCATCACGCTCATCGTGCCGCCACCTCGTCTTCACCGTGGACCTGGTCGTCGCGGGTGCCGTCCGGGGTGTCCGGGGGTGCGACGGAGCCGAACAGTCCCTGCGGGCCGTGGAGGAACGCCGCGGCGCCCGCGTCTCCGCTGGTCTCGGGCTCGGGGTCGGTCTCGGTGCCGGCGATGAGGATGCCCTTGATGGTGCGGTAGGACGGGTCGCCGACCGTGATCGCTCTCGCGCAGGCGGCCTCCAGGCGTGTGTCGCCGTACTTCTTGCGCAGCCCGAGGACCCCCTGGGCGGCGCGGAGCCGGTAGAGCGCGTTGACCTCCAGCAGCTGGTCGACGACCTCGCGGCAGGCGGCGCCGATCTCGGACGCCTGGGTGCGGCACCAGACGGGCGTCTTCATCTGGAAGGCGATCTTCTCCGGCGGGTAGTCGCTCTTGTCGGTGCGTTTGCCCTGCTCAAGTGCCGCGTGGGTCTTGACGAGGTCGCCGTCGAGGAAGACCTGCACCATCGTGGCGGTGGAGCGGACGTCGACTCTTCGGCCGATCAGTTTCCAGGGCACGGAGTAGAGGGTGCGGCCGACCTTGATGTGGATGTCCGGGCCGACGGTGGCCGTTGACCAGCGGGCCAGGGTGAACGGGGTGGGCGGCAGCGGCAGCAGGGCGGCGGCCTCGAGGGCGCCGAACACGGCCATCGGGGCGGCGCCGCCCAGCGGCCGGCACTGCCGTTGCCCGGCGACCTGCCGGCTCCAGGTGACGGCCTCGGTCTGCATGTGCTCGATGGAGGTGAACTCCCGCCCGCGCCAGAACGAGTCGCGGACGTAGGGCATGGGCCGCTCCACCCTGGGCTTGGACAGCGCCGTCAAATGCTCCTGATCCGCATGGTGCAGAGCGTCTTGTGCGGGTGACGCACCCGTTCCATCCGTGGCACGGCCGGTCGTACGAGTTCGTTGTCCGGCGCAAGAACTGGGGCGAGGACCGCGTCTACTTCCGCGACGAGTCGGGAGAAGTGGTGTCCGTGCCGACGGCATGGACCGATGCGGGCGGCGAGGACCCCTTCGTCGTCCTCGCCGCGGGTCGTAGCCCGTTTCGCACCGAGGACCTGCTGGCCCTGGCCGACCTGATCAAGCACCTGGAAGGCCGCGGCGGCAGCGCCCAGGAGATGACGCCGTGACTGCCTTGAGGATCACGCCGCGGCGGTGGGGGCGTGTCCGGCGCGCGGTGATCGAGACAGCGCACGCCATGCCGACTGGCCTGCGCAGATCCCTGATCCAGTGCCTCCGCGCGCTCTTGGCCGTGATCAGTGGCGACGTAATTCTTGAGGCAGCGATCGGATGTGGGAGGTGGCATGGCCGACACGGTGGCGAGCGATCCGAAAGAAGAGGCACTGCGGGCGACCAGGACGCTGAACCCACGGCCGGAGGCCGTGGTCGATGCGGTGTTCACCGTGTCAGAGTTCTGCGATCCGCGGGATCTGGTGCAGGTGAAGTACGAGATGGTGCGCCGGGTGCGGGTGGACAAGGTGCCCGCGGCCCGGGCGGCACGGGACTTCGGGTTCTCCCGGCAGGTCTACTACGACGCCGTGGCCGCGCTGGACGCGGGCGGTCCGGCCGCGTTGGTCCCGGGCAAACCGGGGCCGAAGGGGCCGCGCAAGCTCACCGACGCAGTCATGGAGTACGTCGAGACGCGGATGGCCGCCGAACCATCCCTGCGTTCCAAGGACCTGGCCGACGCGGTCGCCGAGAAGTACGGGCTGAGTGTCCATCCGCGCTCGATCGAACGGGCACTGGCCCGCCGCGAGGCCGCACGCACCCAGGAGTTGCCCAAAAGCCGCAGCTGACAGCCCTGCGAGGGCGGTGGTGTCGGCGTACACGTGAACGTACACAGCCGCGTACGGATGAACGTGCTCAGTTCTTGATGCGGTGAGGTCGGCGCGTCGGCAGTCTGCTCCTGTGTCTTCGGGGTGGCAGAGAGGCGGCTGACGGTGGTTCTGGACCCGCATCGCTGGCTGGAGTTGAGGCGTTTCCGCGGTCTTTACGAGTCCGGTGCGATGAGCCTGTCGGAGATCGCCAAGGCGACCGGGCTGAACCGTCGCACGGTCAGCAAGTACCTTTCGGGGCAGGCACCGCTCGCGCCGCCGAAGCGGGCGCCGAACGGGAAGCCGAAGGCTCGGGTGGTGGACGAGGTCGCGCCGCTGATCGACGCGATGCTGCGGGCCGAGATCCTCATCAAAGGGGCGGTGGTCCACGAGCGCCTGGTCAAGGATTACGGCTTCACTGGCAACTACCAGCGTGTGAAGATCTACTTGCAGGAAGCCCGGCCGCGGGTCGCGGACGAACTGGGCATCAGCCCCGGCGAACTCGCCGGTCTGCACCGCCGGTTCGAGGTCGTCCCCGGTGCTCAGGCGCAGGTCGACTGGGGCGACGAGGGCAAGGTCCTCGCCCATGTCGGGATCCCTAAGGTCTATTCGTTCCACATGACCTTGTCCTACTCGCGCGATCCGTTCTGCTGCTTCACCACCAGCCAGGACCTGGCGACGTTCTTCGACTGCCATCGCCGCGGGTTCGCGCACTTCGGCGGTGTGCCGATGACGATCGTCTACGACCGGACCAAGACGGTTGTCCGTCGCCACGTCGCTCCTGGTGAGGCGGTTCCGCTGCATCCAGAAGCGGTGGCCTTCGCCGGGCACTACGACTTCGATATCGACGTCCTGGCCGCCTACCGCCCGACCGGGAAAGGACGGGTCGAGCGCCAAGTCCTGATCGTCCGCGATCATGTTCTGGCGGGCCGGGCGTTCTCCTCCGTCGATGAGATGGACGCCGCGTTCACCGCCTGGGTGCCGATGCGGCGGGCGAAGGTCCACGGCACCCACGGCGAGGTCATCGGGCATCGCGCCGTCCGTGACCACATGGCTTTGCGGCCGCTGCCCAGGACACCCTATGCGGTCGCCCAGCGGCATCTGCGGCACGTCGGCAAGGACTGCCTGGTCGCCTTCGACGCGAACCTCTACTCGGTGCCGGCCCGCAGGGTCCGTGCCCGTCAGCTGGTCGAGATCCGGGCCACAAAGTCGCAGATCAGCCTGTACTCCACCATCGCCGACGCCAACGGTGAGACCCTCCTGGCCGTCCACCCGCGGGCTGTTGGCCGCGGCGCCCGCATCGTCGACGAAATGCACTGGGACGGCCTGCCCAAGGGCGACAACCGGCGCGTCACCACCGGCGACGTGATGCCCCGGCCCCGCCACCGGGATGTCCTGGGCGAGGAGGCCGGACCGCTCAAGGCCCTGCTGAACCGGTCCGCCGCCAGCCGCATCGAGGTCAGCCGGCGTCCGTTGTCGGTCTATGACGAGCTGACCGGCACCCGTCCCTTCACCACCAATTCGACGACGAGGGAAGCCCGTTGAGCCAGCTGGTCACCGCCCGCATCCGCAGCACGGCCGCCAAACTCGGCCTGCCTCACCTGGCCGAGAGCCTGAACCAGTACGCCGAGCGGGCCGAGGAGGGCAAGCTCGGCTACCTCGACTTCCTTGACCTGGTCCTGGCTGAAGAGCTTGCGGTCCGCGATGACCGGCGTTTCCGCCAGGGCCTGCGACTGTCGAAGCTGCCGCACCACAAGACACTGGACGACTACGACTTCTCCTTCCAGCCCGAACTCGACCCGCGCAAGGTCAAGGACCTGGCCACCCTCTCGTTCATCGAGGCGAAGGCCAACGCAGCTCTTCTGGGCCCGCCTGGAGTAGGCAAGACACACCTTGCCGTCGCCCTGGCCGTCGCGGCCTGCCGGGCCGGGTTCTCGATCTACTTCACCACGCTCGACGACATGGTCCGCCAGCTGAAGACCGCCGAAGCCGCAGGCCGGCTGACCAGCAAGCTCCGTTCCTACCTGCGGCCCAGCGTCCTCGTCGTCGACGAGGTCGGCTACCAGCCCCTCGAACGCGCCGAGGCCAACCTGGTCTTCCAGGTGATCTCCAAGCGTTACGAGAAGGGCTCGATCATCCTGACCTCGAACAAGACCTTCAGCGAATGGGGCCAGGTCTTCGGCGACGAAGTCCTCGCCACCGCGATCCTCGACCGCCTCCTGCACCACTGCGACGTCATCGCGATCAACGGCCCCAGCTACCGGCTCAAGAACCGACTCGCCGCCATCGAGCGCGAGACCGACGTTGCCTGAGAGCTGAGCACGTTTATCTGTACTTGGCTGAGCACTTCAGGGAGTACGCGGACATAGGGGAGCGGACTGAGGTCGTAGAGGGCCATCACGTCGGCCGGAAGCGCCAGTTGGCCGGCTCTTGCTGCTGTGGCCGGGACCAGAATCCAGGTGCCCGCAGGGGTCTCAGGCGCAAGCAGCGGGCGCGGGCAGCGGTTTCGGTGCCGGGTCCGGGCAACACACCGAATCGCCTCGATGGGGCAGGCGGCCAGGTAACGGACATAGAGCAGTTGCACGATCGGCCGGGCCGGTCGGCAGACAGCCCGCTGCCGCGCAGGTTCGTTCGGTGGGCTGGACGCCGGGACGAAAGCGCCGGTGTTGATCATGCGGCGGGTATGCACGGCCAGAGCCCTGCGCAGCCCCGCCAGGCCGGTGGCTGCCGCCGGGGCATCCCGTGCGGGACAGAGCACAACGTGCGGAAGACGGCACCAGCTGCTGTTGTCCCCGGCCGGATGGGCGACACCGGAGCTGACGTGCCAGCGGCAGGCGGCCGGGACCGCGGCCGCCGGCAACTCGTGCGGATGGAGACGGACCATCCGCTCGTCACTGCGCCGGTACCACTCGATTCGATTACCGCACTCGCGGCAGCGGCTGTTCTGACCGCAACGCAGCAGACGGCTGCCGCCAGCAGGAGCCACCCGCAGCGAACAATGCACTGGGACGGGAACCGGGCTGCTGTCATAGCGCCTGACAGAAGACGAAGGTCTGGATCGCATGTGAGTGAACCTGCCAGCCAACACGCCGCACACGCGGCAGCGGTGCTGCCGTATCGCCCGGTCAGCCCAAGGAAGGGCGACTGGTGTACGAGACGGCGCGCGCGTTTTCGATATGACGTCGCCGCTTCAGGTGATCTATGGCAGTCGCACGGGCGGGCCGTCAGTCGTGACCGGAACCAGGTAGGTCGTGACCGTGACACAGCGTGCCGAACAGCTCCTCGAACGGCGTTCCCAGGGCGTGCGCGAGGGCGTGCCAGGTCTTGAGCGTGCCGATGGTGCGCCCCTGCTCGATCTCGATGACCGTACGTCTGGCCAGCCCGCTGCGGGCAGCAAGCTCGTCGTACGTCCACCCACGTACGGCCCGCAGGCGCGCGAGCTCCAGCCGCAGCGCATTGAGGTCCGGATCGGGCGGCAAGATCGTCACCTGACCATCCGACGGTGCAGACCCCTGCCCTGTCAGTGCAGACCTCTGCCCTATTTCCCCAGGTGGTGACCTAGGCGCAAGGGCAGACCTCTGCACTACGCTGGCCGCCGCCCAATGCCGGGCAAAGACCAGCAAGAGCATCAAGAGGAGGACCACGCCCATGAGGCTGTGCGCCCCATGCATGCCAGCGCCGCGCGCGTGGACCGTGGAACTGCGGTCGCACACCAGCGGACTCGTCCTCGCCTGCCAGCAATGCCCGCACGACAGCGACACAGTCGCAGCAGCCTCAGCCCGATCAGCCGCCCTCACTCACCTCGCCCACCACGCTCACAAAGACATCCTCCCGCCCCACCTGCGGACCTGCCAGTGCCACCAACGAGGCTGCCGCTGGCACCGCCCCCACCGCGGCTGCGTCGGCCCCGTCCGACTCCTCCTCGCCAGCGAGCGCGGCGGCCGGGTATGGAGACTCGCCGACACCTGCACCGCCTGTGCAGCAGCAACAGAGCACGCCGCCGTCGTCCCCGACACCGATCTGCCCGACCCTCGGCCGTCACCATCCAGCACCCTCCGGCACAGACGACAGTCCAACGGGCCGGACAAACGGATCCGGGTGAGAGAAATGCTCTGCTACCTGGCCACCACACTCCCGGACAGCGCCACGGCCGCCACCCGGCTCATCGCCCTGCAGTGTGCTCTGCGCATCAACGCCAGCATGTGGGTCACCGTGCCCCCGGGGCTACTGCGAAGCCTCCGCCTCGCCGACTACCCCGGGGGGCCATGGCGAGAGCTCGAGCAAGTGCGGTGGCTGCACAGAATCCCCGGCCCCACCGCTGGCACGGTGGTTGCCCAGCTACTGGATACCGCGCTGCTCACTCAGGCGCCCGCACGCCCTGACCGGTGTCGTGCCGCGGATTGGGCGCTGCGCGCCGGCCGCCCGCCCCTGGCAGGGGTGATCGGCCCGCTCCCGCAACTGGTGAACCTCTATCTTGCGGCATGCAGCGACCCCGAAACCGGCCGAGGACAGAGCGAGTGTGACCGGATGGCACGCGACTGCGGTGTCCGGCTTGCTGAACTGTTCGACATGCTCGAGCACCTCACAGCAGCCGGGTTGCTGGACTCATGGAAGAGTGCACCAAACGCGGAAGACCTCCATTGGATCCAGCGGCTTCCGCGATGAACCGCTCCGGGTCTGATGGAGGCTCGATTCCCTGAGAGGATCGAGCCATGGCACGTCCGTTTCCCTACCCGCCTGAGCTCCGTGAGCGTGTGGGCAGGAGCCGCCGCTGACAGCCCGTCCGGTTCTGGTAAAGCAGCGCGTTCACGACCGCGCGCAGGTCGCAGGAACCTGGGGCCCGGTCGCCGCCCGTGCCACCCGCTCCTGCTTCCACGCGGTGACCAGCGGCTCGATCGGCGCCCACTGCTCGTCGGACAAGCCGGTTGCGCACGGCATTCGTTCCATGCCCGCGACTCCATCATGCACACGACATGACGCGAGGGGGAACCACTCCATCACCCGCGAACGGGTGACACCACACATCATCAGGAACGGGACTTTACGCCCCCTCAAACCGAACTGTTTGGTATGCTTGCCATATGACCGCTACACGTGACTCCACCGGCGCCGACACCAGGGAACGCATCGTTGCTGCGGCGACGGCAGAATTCGCCCGTTATGGAATTGCTGGAGCGCGCATCGATCGCATCGCCAAGGCCGCCAAGACCAGTAAGGAGCGCGTCTACGCGCACTTCCGCGGCAAGGAGCAGCTATACCGCTTCGTCTCCGGCCGCGAACTGACCGCCGTGGCTGAGGCCACCCGTATGGACCCCGCGGACCTGCCCGGTTACGCAGGACGCATCCATGACTACTTCACCACCCACCCCGAACGCCACCGCCTGATGGCCTGGGGACAACTGGAGCTCGGCCCGGACGATACTCCCGACGACGATCCCGTGAGGCAGACACTGGTCCATAAGGCCGAGCAGCTGCGTGCCGCTCAGAAGGCGGGGGGCCTCGATCCCGACTGGGATCCGCTGGACGTCCTCGTCATCGTGAACCAGATCGCCACATCCTGGGCCAACCAGCCCGGCCTTGCTGTCGAGATCCCCCAGCAGGATTCCGCCGACTATCTGGCGGCCCGTCGTGCAGCCATCGTGAGTGCGGTCCAGCGCATCTTCCCTGCAGCCGAGGCTTCTTCCGGCGATGCGCTGTGACCGCATGCGCTGAGGTCAGCATCAAGTGGCACCCGCCCGTGTCGGCAGACGCCGATCGCGACATCGCCCCACTCCAGGCCGTAGATGCCCCGCCGACCGTCATCGAGGATGTTCTCTACGACGCCCAGCAGCGCGGCGAACTCCGCCCTGACGTGGACCACCGTTCGGTGGCTGCGGAGGCGTTCGCGGCGGCCGTTCGCAGGGTCCAGTACGCACATCGCCCGCCCGCGCGGGGTCGATGCGCGTGGCGTGTGTGACCGGTTCCTAGATCAGTTCCTGCACGGAGTGGGCGAGGTGGCGGACCCGACCGGTTCATCGGTGGTTTGTTCCCGCTCCGGCTCGCTGCTTCGGTGCGGGCGCGCGGGGCGGCTCCGCGTGGTCTTGTCCAGTCGCGCTCATCTCCCTCTCGGGAGGGAGATGTTCGGCGCTCTTGTGTCTGTCCCGAGCCGAGTCTCCGGACGGGACAAGCCAGTGGTCGAAGGACCGCTGAATTCCGCCGCTCGCCCAGGCTTGCATTGAAACGCTCGTAGGAAGACTGGCCACCAGCCCCGTGCAGCCCCTCGCCCGACACGCTTGCGCTCGGCGAACGGAGCATCGGCACGGCTGCCACGGCATGGCGGATCTCGCCCTGGTGGCCGCACCGTTCGAGGGCGGGGCGGTGCCGTCGGAGGAAGGCTTCGGCAGATTCATATCCGTTGTGGGTGCGGGCGGCCCTGTCGGCGCCCTTGCACCGCGTCAGCGGTCCAGCAGTACGAGTAAGCCAGCAGAGATGAGCGTGCCGTCGGTGCGCGGAACGTTGCCGTGCATACCCAGCACATCCGATGCCTGAACTTCGTAACAACACAACGCGCGAGCAGCCCTGGCCGGGAGCTGGGGCCAGGGCTTTTTGTGCGGCCGAGTCAGTCGTCCTTGACCGTGAGGCCGGCGTGCTGGGCAAGGTCAGGAGCGAGGTCGAGCAGCTGGCGAGTGTTGATGATGGCGCCGCGCAGATCCTCGGCCCCGGATGCGAGGCCCAGTGCCGTTACCTCGCGCAGGTCCACCTGGGCGAGAGAGCCTTTGGTGAAGTCGACCTGCTCCAACGAGGTTCCGGGGAAGGAAACTCTCTTGAGGGTGGCGCCGCCGAAATCCACGTCGCTCAGGGAGCAGTCGATGAAGGCGACATCCCGCAGCGTGGCTCCCCGCAGGTTGACGGAGTCGAGCTTGCACTGGTGGAAGACCGTGCGCTGCAGCTCGGCCCCGTGAAGCTGTGTACCGGCCAGGAGGCTGGAGCGGCACTCGGTGTCGAGCCAGGTGGTGCTGGTGAGGTCGGCGCCCAGCAGGCGGACGTTGTGCATCCAGACGGTGTCGAACCGGCCGTGCTGCATCCGGCCGCCGTTGAAGTTCACCGAGGAGAACGCCGACTCGATGAAGCGGCTCATGTCGCGGTCTGAGTCGTCCATGTCCTGGCTGTCGATGTGGATCCACTCGTACACCTCCTTGCGCTGCACTTCTCGGGTGAACGGTTCAAGGTGATGTGCGTACGGCAGATTGGAGAGGTCACGGGGGGAGCGATGCGTGCGCATCAGCGTCCTTTCGCGGTGCGACCGGGCCCCGATGCGGCCCGGAAGGGCGCAGGGGCAAGGCGGAGAATGCCAGCATGCAGCCGTGCGCCGACCGGCCTGACCTGGATGGCCGAGACCTCCGACAAGGGTGCACCCAGCAATTGCTACACCAGGTATCTTAAATCGGCAAACGTGACCGCTGCGGGCTGCGGCGGGCGCGCCCCGCCGCCTTCTCGATGGACAGTCGGCGTGTAACTGATGTGGCCGGGCTGGGCGGGTCTTGATTCGGGAGGCGGCGACGGCGCGTTCGCGGGCGGCTCTGGTGCAGCGCACCATGGCCGGAGGCCTCGAATGTGCCGGGTCGCTCGGGTGGGTGTCAGGACCAGGCATGAACCGAACTGTTTGGTTTGACTCGGGCCATCGGGGGTCGTAATGTCGAACCAGATAGTTTGGTTTGCCTCTAGGAGGAACGACATGCAGCACAGGACGCTTGGTAACCAGGGCTTGGAAGTCTCTGCGATGGGCTATGGCTCGATGGGGCTGACCATGGCCTATGGCCCCACCGATGAGAAGGCGGGTGTCGCCGCCGTCCGTCGTGCCTACGAGCTGGGCGTCAACTTCTTCGACACCGCCGAGCTTTACGGCATGGGCACCGGCTCCAACGAGATCCTGCTCGGCGAGGCGCTCAAGGACGTCCGAGACGACGTGGTGCTCGCCACCAAGTTCGGCTTCGACGTGGCAGTCGATCCGACCGGCGCCACCCTCAACAGCCGTCCCGAAAACATCCGCAAAGTTGCCGACAACAGCCTGCGCTACCTCGGCACCGACCGCATCGACGTGTTCTACCAGCACCGCGTCGACCCGGACGTGCCGATTGAGGAGGTCGCAGGAGCCGTCAAGGAGCTGATCGACGCGGGCAAGGTGAAGTACTTCGGCCTGAGCGAGGCCGGTCCGCAGACCATCCGCCGCGCTCACGCCGTGCAGCCAGTCTCTGTTCTGCAGACGGAGTACAGCCTCTTCGCGCGCGAGGTCGAGGAACTCTTCCCGGTCCTCGACGAACTCGGTATCGGCTTCGTGCCCTACTCGCCGCTCGGCCGCGGCTTCATCACCGGCAACGCCAAGCCCGCCAGCGAGTACGACGAGACCGACTACCGCAACTACGACCCGCGCTGGCAGCCCGGCAACTTCGAGAAGAACGTCGAGGCCGTCAACCGGCTCGGCGAGCTCGCGGAGACCAAGGGCATCACGGTCTCGCAGCTCGCCCTGGCCTGGCTGCTCGCCCAGGGCGAGCACATCGTGCCGATCCCCGGCACGCGCAGCGTCGCACGGATCGAGGAGAACGCCGGCGCCACCGATGTCACCCTCACCGAGGCCGACCTCGCCGCCATCAAGGAGATCCTCCCGCGCGGCGGCTTCGGCGCCCGCTACGCCGACCAGGCCATGCCCACCTGGACCTGATCCTGGGCACCGGCGCTGTCCGGAACACGCTGGGCCGGGAGCCGATGCCGTCGGTCTCGGCCCAGCGCATCACCACGTCGTCGCTGGGACCGTCGGGTGGAATGAGACGCACCCTCGAAACCGACCGCCGTCGACTCTCGCCAGGTCGCGCTCCGGGCCTGCCAGGCGCGCACTTCATGAGGACTTCGCCCGCCGGTACGACCGGATCCGGCGGGGTACCCAGCGGGCATTGGAGGAAACAGCCCGAGCCGGGCACCTGGCAGAGGGAGCCGACCGGGAAAGCGCAGCCGCCGAATTGACTGCACTGATGAACGGACTCCAGGTCATGTGGCTGCTTACACCGAAGGCCGTTGACATGGCCGGACAGCTCCGAGCAGCTATCCAGCGCCTGCTCGTCGTCCCACTCTGACTCCCGTGGCCGACCTGGACCAAGACGAACTTCACGGGCCGGGCGGTGTGATGTTACGGGTCACGGACCGGGCGCTGCCGAGGGCCGGCTGGTGGTGGCCACGCTGAGTCATCTGCGGCAAGACCTGCCGCACGCGGTGCTGGGACTGCTGTTGGGCGTCGACTGCTCCACCGTCATCCGCGCGATCGCAGAAGTACGCACACTCTTGGCGGAGCGAGGATGCGCGGTCCCCGACCATCCCGGCCTGCGTCTTCGGGACGCTGCCGGATGTGTTCGCCTGTGCGACATCCCGTGAGTTCTCCTGAGCCCCGCTGAGTCTCCGTGTCCGTGGCCAGGGGGTTGTTCCCCCTTCGGGTGGCCTGCGGTCTAGTGACGTAACTTCGGGATTCTTGAAGCGTTCTCACCGCGTCCGACCAATTCGCAGTCGGGTCGAAGGTGAGGGGGCTCGGGTTGGCGGCGCTGGCAGTTGTACGGGACCTGCGAGACCCACCAGCCTGTGGTTGGGCACGCCCCTCCACTAGTGAATACATGGAGTGATGACCGAGAAGAGGATCCTGGGGACCACCGAAGCAGCCGGTATCGGCGCAATTGATCTTGGAGTCCCGAGTCGACCGCACGAGGAATGGCCCCGGGCAAGAGTCGCCCCGGGCCGTTGCCGGTCGTGTTGCCGTTTGTTGCCGGTCATGACGCTTCGCCTAGCTAGATGAGCAGCGATTCCCGCACCTGAGCCGGGTCGGCGCGCAGAGTTGGCAGATACAGAAAGAACCAAGATTTTTTGGCAGGGCCCCTTCATAGAGTCTGAGGCGTCGAACGGCGCGGCGAGCCAAGGGGGTTCGCCGCGGACCGGCGCATGCCGGAGGAAGCCGTACCAGCCGCTTGTACGGACGTTCTCCAGCAGCTGCCCCGGTTTTCGAAGAAACGGGCGACAGGCCAAAAGCACGAACCCACGCACGGCACAGCATCGTGGAGGTACACGGAATGCGATACACACCGACCGCTCTTCTGACCACGGCCGGAACCGCACTTGCCCTGCTCGCCGGCGCCGGCGCCGCCAATGCCGCACCTGCACCGGCACCCGCGCAGGCGACGGTGCAGCAGCAGATCGACGGCATCCTGGCCAAGAACCCGGACGCCGTCCAGACCGGCAAGACCACCGTCACCCTGGAAAAGGGCGCCGTGACGCTGCGCATGGCCGGTGCGACAGGAGTGGACGCATGCGGCGCGGGTCTGTTCTGTCTGTGGGAGCACGCCGACTACGGGGGCCAGATGGTCAGCTGGAAGGGGTCCCCGGTGCTGTGCAAGGCGAACCGGACCATCAACCTGACCGACTACGGGTTCAGCGACAGGGCGTCGTCCTGGGCGAACAACTCCGACTACCTCGCCGATGTCTGGGAGCACGAAGACCGGGGCGGCAGGCGGCTCTGGACGGAGCTCCCGGGGACGTACCTCAGGGAGAACCCCGACGGCGATGAAGCGACCAGCCTGAACTGCTACGCCTGACCTTGATCTCTTCTCTCGCCCGCCTTTCAACCTGCTGAGATCTCCCGTTTCCGGGCGCACATGATGCGGCCGTCCTTCACGTTTCGGCACCGTGAGTCAACGGAGCGTGCAAGGACGGCCGCTGAGGCGTGTATCCCACCCCGGCACAGCCGCACGATGTCCACGGCTTCGGTGGCGTCAAGGTCTGCGACGGAGACACGAACGGTCGACCACAGCAACTGGACACCGGCCGCCTCACCCTGGAGCCGGCTGCACAGGAAGGACCGCACAGCCGGGCAGCGGTCGGCCGACGGCTACGACGAGCCGTCGCGCTGACTGCGAGAAACGGCCCGTCATGGCCGACGACGGGACGCCCGGGATCGGCGCTGTGGGGCGACGGGACCGGCTGAGCCTTCCCGGGTGGCGAGGCGCTGGCGTAGCGCTGCGGCGTCGACCGTGCCGAGGGCGTCGTAGATCTCCAGGGCCTCGCGGAAGTACGGTGCCGGGTCTTCCTCGCATGGGGAATTGAGGGCCCGGCCGAGCAGGTCCAGGGCGTGTGCCTGCCCCTTGCGGTGGCCGGTGACCCGGTGCAGTGCGAGGGCCTGGCGGGCGTGGGCGGCGGCGGTGGCCGGTTCGCCGTGGTCGAGTGCGCCGCGGGCCATGACGGTCAGCGCCTCGCCCTCCACGAGGGCGTACTCCGCGTGGCGGGCGATGGCGAGGGCCGAGGCGGCCTGGTCGCGGTCTGCCGGGACAGTCAGGGACGCGAGTCCCAGAAGAGCGCGCGCCTCCTGGTCGTGTGCGCCGCGCTCGCGGGCCAGCTTCAGTGCCTCCCGGTACGCCTCGGACGCCTCACCGTGTCTGCCGAGGGCGAGCAGGATGCTGCCGAGGGTGATCCGGGCGGCGGCGCGGAAGTATTCGTCGACGTCGTCGTCGCTGAGTTCGGCGGCGGTGCGCGCCAGTTCCAGGGCTTCGGCGAGGTCGCCGGTGTCGCGACGGGCCGATGCCTGGAGCCGTAGCACGTATGCCTCGCTTCCCGGGTCGTCGCTGCGCCGGGCCATGGTCAGGGCGGTGTCGAGCCGGTGTGCCGCCCGCGCGGGCTCGCCGAGCAGGTGCAGGGTGCGGCCGATGTTGGCCTGCCGGTGGATCCGGCTGTGCTCGGAGTCCAGGTCCGCGGGCAGATGTTCGGCCCGCAGCAGACAGTCGAGTGACTCGGACAGGCGGCCCAGGTCGCGCAGGACGTGCCCGAGGTTGTCGAGAACGACCGGATGCTCCTCCGACAGGCCGCTGCGCCGGTCGAGTTCCGTGGCCGCCTCCAGGTGCTCCGCGCTGCGCCGCAACCGACCGGTGAACCGGGCGACCGTACTGAGGTTGGTGTGCGCGGTGGCGGCGCCCTCGTGCCAGCCGGCGGCCTGGGCGAGGGTGAGGAGCTGTTCGAAGTGGGCGGTCGCGGAGTCGGTTCGGCCCAGCTGGAGATGGGCGTGGGCGACCAGGTTGTGCACGGCTGCCTGGGCGAGCGGTTCGCCGGCCGCCCGGGCGGCGACCAGGGCTGCTTCGCCGACGGCCGTCCAGTCCACGGCGAGCTTGCGCGTCCACGCGTAGCCGCGCAGGGCGTCGGCGAGCCACCAGGAGGCCGGGTCGCCGCCGGCGGCGGCCTGCTGGACGGCCGCGGCCAGGTTGGTCAGTTCACCGTCCAGCCAGCCCATCGCCGACGACACGTCGGTGATGTCCACGGACACGGACAGGGATCCACCGTCGGCCCTCTCCCGGGCACCGGGCAGGCGCTGTTTCCCGGGGTAAAGAAACTGGGCGCAGCGGTCCACCGTGGCCAGCAGCCAGGCGTACAGGGCGGTGGAGGCGGCCCGGCGGGTGGTGTCGCTCTCCTCCAGGCGCAGCTGTTCGGCGGCGTAGAGCGCGAGCAGGTCGTGGAAGCGGTAGCGTCCGGGCCGGTGTTCGCGCAGCAGATGCGCGGCGGTGAGCCGGTCCAGTGTCCGGGCCGTCTCTCGGACACCGAGGCCCGCGACGGCCGCGGCAGCATGCAGGCCGGTCTCCGGTCCCGGGACCAGCGCCAGCAGCCGGAACATACGGCGGGCCTCGGCGTCGAGGCCGTGGTACGAGAGGTCGAAGGCGGAGCGCACGGCGGTGCTCGGGTCGCCGGTGACGGACAGGGCCGTCAGCAGGTCACCCTCGCGCAGGTCGTCGGCGTGCTCGCGCAGGGTGTGCCGGGGCGAGTGGCCGAGGTTGGCGGCGGCGATCCGCAGGGCGAGCGGGAGGTGGCCGCAGGCCCGCGCGAGGTCGTCGGCGGCCTCGGGGTCGGCGTCGACGCGGGACTCACCGAGGGTTCGCACGAGTAGCAGTCGTGACTCTTTGGGGGTGAGCACGTCGACGCCGATGCGGTGCGCGCCGTCGCGGGCGGCCAGTCCGGCGAGCCGGTCGCGGCTGGTGACCAGTACCGCGCAGCCCTGCCCACCGGGGAGTAACGGGCGGATCTGCTCGGCGTCCGCGGCGTTGTCCAGGACGACCAGCATGCGCCGCCCGGCGGTCAGGGTGCGGTACAGGTCCTCGGCGGCCTCCGGCGTGCCGGGTAACCGTTCGGCGGCGGTGCCCAGGGCCAGCAGAAACCTGACCAGCGCTTCCACGGGACGCACTGGCGCCCGCGGCGATTGGCCGCGCAGGTCCACGAAGAGCTGGCCGTCCGGGAAACGGTCCCGTGCCCGGTGTGCCCAGTGCACCGCCAGCGCGGTCTTGCCCGCTCCGGCGGGTCCGGTGAGCGCACCGACCACGCCTCCCCCGCCATCCGTCGCTCCGGAGGGCGTGAACAACGCGTCGAGACGGGCCAGTTCGTCGGGACGGCCGGTGAAGAAGGGGGCGTCGTAGGGCAGCAGTGCGGGCGGCCGGTACGACGACGAGGGAGTCGGTGAGACCGCTGGTGAAGCCGCCGGTGCGGCCACCGGACGGGCGGCTTCCCCGCGTAGGACGCGCAGGTGGGCGTCCGTCACCTCCGGCCCGGGGAACACGCCGAGCTGCTCGTCGAGGCGGTCCCGGAGCCCGGCATACAGGTGCAGGGCTGCGGCCTGCTCTCCCGATGCGGCGAGGGCCAGCATGAGCCGGGCGTGGACTCCCTCGTGTAGCGGTTCCAGGTCGGCGACCTTCTGCAGCTCCTGTGCGGCGTCCTGGGGCCTACCCAGCGCGAGGGCGCCGTCCGCGTATGCCTGGAGCACCGACAGGCGGAGCCGGGTCAGGGCGGTGGCCGAGGGGTGTTCGCGCAACGAGGCCGCGGCCCCGTGGAGGACGGGGCCGCGCCACAGCCCCAGCGCCGTCTTGGCGACGCCGTACGCCTCGCCGGGGTCACCGGACGGGGTGGGCGCACAGCTCGCGGACGAGACCCGCGCGGCCAGTGCGGCGAACCGCGCCGCGTCCGACTGTTCCTCCTCCAGCGCCAGCAGATAGCCGTCCCGCGTACGGCGCAGTACGCCGACCGGAGGATCCTGCGGTCGGGCCGACACGGCGAGCAGGCCACGCAGCCGGGTCACGAAGGTGTGCACCTGCTGCAGGCAGGTCGCGGGTGGGGCGTCACCCCACAGGATGTCCACGATCTCGTCCCGGGACACGGGCATGCCCCGGTGGAGGCCCAGCAGAGCGAGCAGACTGCTCTGCTTCGAGGAACCGCACTCCACGGGCCGCCCCGCGACCCGGAGCACCAGCGGACCGAGGACCTCCAGTCCGACCCGCTCGGGCTCCGGCCCCAGCACGGCGCTCAGCCTGAGCATGGAACGGCTGTGCGGCGAGCGCGCCCGGCCGTGCTCGATCTCGCGGATGCTGCGTGTACTCACCCGCGCCAGCTCCGCCAGTCGGGACTGACTCAGGCCCAGCCGATTTCGACGGCCGCGGATCCATGCCCCCAGCTCGTCAGGCGTGTACTTCAACGTCTTCCATCCCGTGCATGCGTGACCGGCGCCACCGAACAGTGCAGGTCAGCGCTTCATCGCCAACGCGCGCTCGACGGTACATCGCCGCTCAGGCGCCGCAGAGACTCTTCTCGGCCAAGCGGCGGAACGAGGCGTTCAGGAGTTGAGAGGCTGGTGGTCGAACCAGACGAAGCGGACGGCGCCGGCCCGGCGAACCTCTGTCTCCGGCGACGGCGATCCGCCTGGCATGCGGCCCGGGCACCGACTTCATGTGCCTAACCGCCGCCCCGTGTACCGCTTCACGCACGACGCGCCCTCGATGCCCGCTGTTCGGCCAGGTGCTCGACCACCGATCACGGCACATCCAAGGGGTCCTTGCCCAGGCGCAGCGGACGAGATCACCCGTCGTGGAGCGCGAAACGCCGATACACGTTCGGTCCGACGACCGTGTCGTACGCCCCGATGCCTGCCCGATCCAGCGCGTTGTTCCAGCGGTGATCCACCCGAAACTCCGCTCCACGACCCAGCGCCGCGGGATCACTGAAAAGCCTTTGACCTGCTCGTTCCGTGGAACGACGTCGACGTCGATACCGAGCGAGGCGC
>NZ_JBEPBI010000041.1:0-52054 GCF_040299045.1 Streptomyces sp. NPDC001027 | reverse complement strand
CGGTTACATTCCGAACCCGGAAGCTAAGCCTCACAGCGCCGATGGTACTGCAGGGGGGACCCTGTGGGAGAGTAGGACACCGCCGAACAATCATTATAGGAAACCCCTGTGTCATTCGGCACGGGGGTTTTCTGCGTTTAAAAGGAATTTCCGAGTCGAAGCTCAGGCGCTACTGTGCTTTGCATGTACACGTATGCGGTTCGGGTGGTACGGCCGGAGGAGTGGGCCTCGGTCAAGGCGTTGCGGTTGCTCGCGCTCGAGGATCCGGCGGCGCCCCTCGCCTTTCTGGAGACGTACGAGACGGCCGCGGTCCGGCCGGACTCGTTCTGGCAGGAGCGGGCTGCCGGGGCGGCCGAGGGGTCGCTCGGAGCTCGGCAGTACATCGCCGAGGCGGAGGACGGGCAGTGGGCGGGTACCGTCACCCTGCTCGTGGAGAAGGCGGGCAGCGTCGACTGGGCCGGCCACCCCGTCGAGCGATCGCAGGGGCATGTCGTCGGGGTGTTCGTGCGGAAGGAGTGGCGGGGAAGCGGGATGACGCGTGCACTCCTCGACGCCGCCGCGGACTGGGCCTGGGAGCTGGGGCTGGAGCGGGTGCGGCTCATCGTGCACGAGCGGAACCTGCGGGCGCAGGGGGCGTACCGCAAGGCGGGGTTCGTGCCGACCGGGCGGACCGTGCTGCTGGGCGAGGACTCCCAGGAGAACGAGTACGAGTTCGCCCTCGAGCGTCCCGGGGCGTCAGACCGGTAGCTCGTGGTGCGGCCAGCGGGCCTTGGCCTGTTCGCGGGAGCGGAGCAGGGCCAGGGTGGGCAGGCCCCGGTCCGGGCCGTCGGCCAGGAGGTCCGGAAGCTGGGGGATCGGGGCCACGCCCGCCACATCGTCGAGGACGAGAGTCAGTGGTGGGTCGAGCCGACCGGAGGATGACCGTTCGGCCATGCGCCGGCCGCGCTCGACCACGCTGGAGACGAGGGCCGTCAGGAGGGGCATCGCGCCGGGGTCGGTCCTGGGGTCCTCGAGAGATTCACCGAGCACATAAAGAGTGCCCCCTTCGTCCACGAAGGAATCCAAGGCGAGGGCATCAGTTCGGTTGGGAGTGCACGCCTCGCGGATGTTCACCGTGGAGAGCGCGGAGAGGGCACGGGCCGTCAGTTCCTGGGCGATGTCACGGCGTTCGGGGTGGGCGGTCAGGGCGGCTTCAAGCTCGCCCGCCGCACCAGGAGCGGCCTTTGGGCTGGTGCGCAGGGTGCGCACCGCTTCCTGGACGCCGGTCCCCTGGGACCAGCGGTGGAGGTGGCGGACCGTGCGGCCGTCGATGGCGGCGGCGTGGAGATAGCTGCGGAGCAGTGTCTCGGCCGTCTCGGCCACCGCCTGGTCCAGCCGGGCCGTGGGGCGCACGGGCGTGAGGAGCGCCGCCGCGCGGGAGGCCGCGGTCGGTCGGTCCTCGCAGCCGGCGATGGGGGACCAGTGGAGGCGGGCCGGGGTGTCGCAGCGGTGCGCCGGGTCGTAGAGGTGGACCGGGCCCAGTTTGGCCCGGCCGTCCTTGGTGTCCTGCCAGAGTGCGGGGTCGGACGTGAGTACGAGGGCCGGCCCCGCGGCGTCCCGGACGGCCTGGGAGGCGAGCGTGAACCGGGTGGCGGGGGGCGCGTAGTGGACCGTCCCGCCTTCGGAGGGGGAGGTCTCCCAGCCGTGGGCGGACGTGGCGACGGCGGCCGCGTCGGGCTGCCGCGGCTCGGCCGGGTGTGACGGGGACGGGTGCGACGGGGGCGCGGGCGCCGGCGGGGGCGCCGTCACGGTCTGCCGGTCCGCCGGCGGGGCGGCCGAGGCGACGGACGGGGTCTGTGCGGCCGGGTCGGTGGGCGTCGTCTCCGTGCGCGGGGTGGGCACCTCGTGGTGCTGGGGCTCCGGGGTGTGCACGGGGGTCGTCCGGTCCGCCCTTCGGTGTGCGCGCACCGCCCGCCAGCGGGCCAGCGTGCCCATGACGAACACCGTGAGGACGAGCAGGATCATCAGCTGGCCGATGAGCAGGCCCCAGAAGAGGCCGTAGCCGGAGAAGCCCGCCGGGTCCGCGTCGGGCCAGGCCCCGGGGACGTCGTGGGGCTGGGCGATGAGGTGGCGCATGGCGAGGGGCGTGCGGGTGAAGGTGACCCCGGACGGCCAGGAACCGTGGGCGAGGAGAGCCGACAGTCCGGTGGCCGTCCAGACGAGGAGCGTCATGCCGAGCAGAAAGGCCAGTATGCCGACGAGCAGACCGTCGGGAACGCCCCCCTGCCCGGAGCCCCGGCCCGCGCCGTGGCTGTCGTGGCGATGCTCGTCACCCGGTCTCATGGCCATCCCGCCCCCTACGCCACCGTCGACTCGGAGGAGCCGTCCAGGTCGGCGATGTGCTGTTCCATGAAGGCCGCCGCGCGTCGTTCCTGTTCCAGCTCGGCGGCGAGCAGCGCGTCGTCGTCGGCGATGCGGTCGGCGGAGGACTCCGTCATCGCGCGGTCGGTGAACACCAGCGGGCGTTCCGTCTCGGTGACCAGGTGTTTGACGACCTGGACGTTGCCGTTGACGTCCCACACGGCGATGCCCGGGGTGAGGGTCGGGATGATCTCCACGGCCCAGCGGGGCAGGCCCAGCACGCGCCCGGTCGCTCTGGCCTCGTCCGTCTTCTGGGCGTAGATCGTCCTGGTGGAGGCCATCTTCAGGATGGCGGCGGCCTCCTTCGCCGCCGCTCCGTCCACCACGTCGGACAGGTGGTGGACGACGGCCACGAAGGACAGGCCCAGCCGGCGGCCGAACTTCAACAGCCGCTGGAAGAGCTGGGCCACGAAGGGGCTGCTGATGATGTGCCAGGCCTCCTCGACCAGGAAGATGCGCTTCTTCCGGTCGGGGCGGATCCAGGTGTGCTCCAGCCAGACCCCGACGATCGCCATCAGGATCGGCATGGCGATCGAGTTGCGGTCGATGTGGGACAGGTCGAACACGATCAGCGGGGCGTCCAGGTCGATGCCGACCGTCGTCGGGCCGTCGAACATGCCGCGTAGGTCGCCGTCGACCAGGCGGTCCAGGACCAGGGCGACGTCCAGGCCCCAGGCCCGCACGTCGTCTATGGCGACGTTCATCGCCTCCGCGGACTCCGGTTCGGGGTGGCGCAGCTGCTCGACGATGTCGGTGAGGACCGGCTGGCGCTCGACGATCGTCTCGTTGACGTAGGCGTGGGCGACCTTGAGGGCGAAGCCGGAGCGCTCGTCGAGGCCGTGGCCCATCGCCACCTCGATGATCGTGCGCAGCAGCGCGAGCTGGCCCGTCGTGGTGATCGACGGGTCCAGGGGGTTGAGGCGGATGCCGTGGTCGAGGGCGGCCATCGGGTCCAGACGGATGGGGGTTATTCCCAGCGCCTGCGCGATGAGGTTCCATTCGCCGACGCCGTCCTCGCCCTGGGCGTCCAGGACGACGACCTGCCGGTCGCGGAAGCGGAGCTGGCGCAGGACGTAGGTCTTCTCCAGGGCCGACTTGCCGTTGCCGGACTCGCCGAGGACGAGCCAGTGCGGGGCGGGCAGCTGCTGGCCGTACAGCTGGAAGGGGTCGTAGATGTAGCCCTTCCCGGAGTAGACCTCGCGGCCGATGATGACGCCGGAGTCGCCGAGGCCGGGCGCGGCCGTGGGCAGGTAGACGGCCTGGGCCTGGCCGGTGGAGGTGCGGACCGGAAGGCGGGTCGTCTCCACCTTGCCGAACAGGAAGGACGTGAAGGCGTCGGTGAGGACGGACATCGGGTCCCGCATGTGAAGCCCCTACCTTCGGATTCCGGTGGCGAACGGGAGGGTGTTCACGAACGCACGGTGGTGCTCCCGGTCGCACCACTCCAGCTTCAGGTACGACTTGCCGGCCGACGCCCTGATCGTCCGCTTGTCGCGGGCGAGGGCCTCGGGGTTGCGGGAGGAGACCGTGATGTAGCCGACCAGGTTCACGCCGGCCGCGCCGGACGCCAGGTCCTCGCCGCGCTGGTCGAGACGGGAGTGCGCGGCGACGTCGCGCGGGTCGACGGTCCGGTTCATCTTGGCGGCGCGGCTGGCCTCCGCCTCGTCGTTCGTCTTCTCCGTGAGCATGCGCTCGATGGCGACCTCGGTGGGTTCGAGGTCCATCGTGACGGCGACCGTGCGGATGACGTCCGGGGTGTGGACCAGCAGGGGGGCCAGGAAGTTGACGCCGACCGGGGTCATCGGCCACTCCTTCACCCAGGCCGTGGCGTGGCACCAGGGGGCGCGGGTGGACGACTCGCGGGTCTTGGCCTGGAGGTACGTCGGCTCCATGGCGTCCAGCTCGGCGGGCCAGGCGTTGCGCCTGGTCATCGCCTGGATGTGGTCGATGGGGTGGTCCGGGTCGTACATGGAGTGGACGAGGGAGGACAGCCGGCCCTGGCCGAGCGGCTGACGGACGCGGATGTCCGCCTCCTGCAGGCGTGAGCAGATGTCCGTGAGCTCGCGGGCCATGACGACGGCGAGGCCGGCGTCGCGGTCCAGCTTGCGGCCCGACCGGGGGTGGGCGGCGCGGGCCATCGCGTGGGCCTCGGCGGCCAGTTCGCGGGTGTAGTGCATGCACGCGACGAGGTAGGCGCGGTGCTGCTCGCTGCTGGTGGACACCATGGACTGGAGCTGGTCGTAGGAGCGGGCCAGCCAGTCGGGGGACTTCTCGTCCCCGCGGACGGCTACGTCCTTGGCGTGGGCGTCGGGGTCGGCGGGGAGGGTGCGGGCGAGTATCTGCAGCCGGGTGACGAAGCCGTCGCCGTTGGCCACGTGCTTGAGGAGGGTGCCGAAGCGGTCGACGAGGGCTTCCTGGTCCTCGCTGTCGCGCAGGCCGACGCCCGGGCCCTCGATCTCGATGGCGGCGGTCACCGTGCGCCGGTCCGCGTGCAGCAGGACGGCGATCTCGTCGGGGCCGAAGGGGGCGGCCAGCCAGCTGATGCGGCCGATGCCCGGCGGGGGGCCGACCTCGATCTCCTGGCCGTCCAGGCGGGTGCCGGCCTCCGAGGCGGTGGAGCGGTAGGCGGTGCCCCGGCGGAGGGTGCGCTTGTAGCTGCGGTTGATCTCGAACCACTTGTAGAAGGTGCGGTGCTTGTACGGCACGTACACCGCGGCCAGCGCGAGCATGGGGAAGCCGCTCAGCAGGACGATGCGCAGGGCGAGGACGGGGACGAGGAGGCCGCACATCATGCCGAGGAACGCGCCGATGACGATGAGCGCGATCTCGCCGGTCTCGCGGTTGCGGCCGACGATCGCGTTCGGCCGGGCGCGGCCGATCAGATATGTACGGCGGGGCGTGATCGCGTGGGACACGTGGGATTCGGTCGTCAACGCCCTTCACCTCCCGTGCGGTTGTTGCTGCTGTTTCGGGTGTTGCCGGCGTGCGGGGTGTTGACGGGGCTGCTCGCGCGGGGCGCGGGTGCGGCGGAGGGGACAGATCCGCCGCCCCCGTTCGGGGTGCGCGAGCTGTGTGCGGCGACCCCGCCGGACACCGGGTTGGCGGGGCGGCCGCCGGTCGCGCCGGACGAGCCGCCGCTGTCCGCGCGGGTGCTGTGCGTCTTGATGCCCTGGGCGACCAGGTTCGCCGGGGAGCTGATCACGGCGGCCGCCTTGCCCTCGGCTCCCTGCATGATGCGGTTGTTGCGGCCGTTCGCGATCTCGTCGCCGAAGCCGGGGACGAAGCGGTAGATCATCGCGCTGGCGAAGATGGCGAGCAGGATGATGGAGAGGCCGGAGACGACGGCGGAGAAGGAGTCCGGGCCGTCGCCGGAGGACAGCGCTCCGGCCAGGCCGAGCACTATCACGATGACCGGTTTGACGAGGATGACGGCGATCATGATGCCGGCCCAGCGGCGGACATGGCTCCACAGGTTCTTGTCGACCAGGCCTGCGTAGACGACCGTGCCGAGCAGCGCGCCCACGTAGAGCAGGGCGGCCCGGATGACGAGCTCCAGCCACAGCACTCCGGCGGCGAGGATCGACACGAGGGACACGACGATCAGCATGATCGGGCCGCCGCCGATGTTCTCGCCCTTGGCGAGGGCGGCGGAGAAGGTGCCGAAGAACGTGTCGGTCTGGTTGCCGGTCGTCTTGGCGAGGACGTCCGTGATGCCGTCCGTGGCGGAGACGACGGTGTAGAGGACGAGGGGGGTGAAGGCGGAGGCCAGGACGGTCAGCCAGAGGAACCCGACGGCCTCGCCGATGGCGGTCGTCAGGGGCACTCCGCGCACCGCCCGCTTGGCGACGGCCAGCAGCCACAGCAGGAGCGTCAGGACGGTCGAGGCGGCGAAGACGACGGCGTACTGCTTGAGGAACCGCTCGTTGGTGAAGTCGACGTTCGCCGTGTCCTTCACGGCGGCGCTGAGCTTGTCGATGGTCCAGGAGGCGGCGTCGGCGCAGCCCTTGGCGAGGGAGGAGAGGGGGTCGAGGGTGTCGGAGACGCCGGGGTTGGTGGTGGAGGAGTCCGCGTTGCCCCGCTCGCAGTACTTCTTGGCCTCTCCGGGGATGAGGCTGCAGTCGATGCTGCTGGACGGCGAGGGGGACGCGGAGGGCGTCGGGGTGGGCGACGGGTCCGCGAAGGCGCGGGTGGCCAGCAGCACGGCCGAGGTCTGGACGGCTGTCACGACTCCGGCGAGCCGGATCAGGCGGCGCGGCTTACCGGGCATACGTGAACCCTCCGTACTCCTCGATGGCCTTGCTGATCTCGTCGGACGTGGCGGCGGCGTCGTCGCCGGGGACCGGCGCGGGGCCGTCCTGCTGTGCGTCGTGGACGATCTTCCAGTCACCGTCGGTCCATTGGAGGTCGAAGGTCCAGGTCTTCCACGACGAGGTGACCGGGTCGGTCGACGTCGTCCCGGACATGCCGATGAGGCCCAGGTACCAGACGGCGACCTTGGCCGTGGCGGCGGAGTAGGACTGGGCGGTCGTGCCCACCGGCACCACGCGGGAGACGAAGGTGTCGCCCTTCGGCGCGTTGCCGTCGGCGTCGAGGCCCATCCGTGCGAGGAAGTCGGCCGAGTACGCCTGGTCCATCGCCGCCTGCAGCTTGGCCGCGGCGGCGGTGGTGTACACGGTGTCGACGAGGTCGTGCCGGCTGTCCTTCTGGAACATGCCGGTCGAGCCCAGGGCCACCGCGAAGTTGGCGGCGGCCGACTCGGCTCCCTGCCGGGTGTGGGCGAAGCCCGAGGGGATGCCGCCCGTCTTCGACTGGACCGGCTTCGTGCCGGTGGGGGCCGTGCTGGTGGCGTTCGGCTTGCCGCCGCCCGTCGAAGGGGACGACGTGGAAGAGGAATCGTCTCCTCCACGGTTCGCGAAGGCGATCGCCGCGATCAGCACGACGACGACGCCGACCACCGTCACCATGCCGCGCGACGGGCCGCGGGTCCCTCTTCGGGGGCCGCCGTAGAGGTCGTCCTCCGGCAGCCGGAGGCGGGTTCCGCCGTAGCGGCGGCCCTCGTCGGTGCGTGCGGGCTCGCCGTAGTCGTGTTCGTCGCCGGGAGTCATGCCGGGTACGCCCCCTCGTTGCCGTACCGGAACGCATAGCAGTACGACGGTAGCCGTGCTGGTTCCCGCGCGGGCGCGGTGTGGTGACTCGACATCAGGGACATCAGGGAAACGCAACCTCAGCCGGTGGGCACGACAGGTGGGTGGGGACGGGGGGCCGGGCGTGCCCGGACGGGACTGGGGGTGGTGCGGTGGCCGCAGCTACACGGCCATGCCGTACACGATCGTGAACAGTGTCCCCAGGGAACCGATGATGAAGACGCCTGTCAGACCGGCGATGATGAGGCCCTTGCCCTGTTCCGCGCTGAAGGTGTCCCGCAGGGCCGTGGCGCCGATGCGCTGTTTGGCCGCGCCCCAGATGGCGATGCCGAGGCAGAGGAGGATGGCGACCGCCATCACGACCTCGATCATCACCTTGGCCTCGTTGCCCAGGCTGCCGAAGGGCCCCCAGTCGGGAGCGATCCCGCCGATGATGGTGTTGATGTCGCCCTTGTCGGCCGCGAACAGCATGTAAGTCACCGCCCCTGGTGGGTAGTTCCGCCGCCCTCTGCCGGTGCGCAGAGGTCACGTCTCATTCTCGCCGACAAAGTCGCCGTCGTATGTCGACTTGGCGTCATTGACGGGCCGGATTCGTACGAATAGCTCGTATGGTCACTCTGTGTATCACGGCAGGTCACGCCGGGCAACGAGGCCGGAGCGGAACCTGTGGTGTGGTTCCGTCGTTAGCCCACTTCACGGCCCTGCGCGGTTTCTGACGGCCGGTCGGGTGAGCGTACGTTTCGATGTTCTCACGAGGAAGGGCGAACGGGCCGCGGCTGGGTGCCGCGGCCCGTTCGCCCTTTCGCCACGGGTGGCCCCCACGGCCCACTGTGGCTGATCGGTGTGACGGAAGGTCAGGTCACGAGGTCAGATCGTCAAGTCAGGTCATCCGGTGAAGGCGGCCGTCCCCTCGGGCGTGCCGAGACCGGTGGGGCCGTCGTAGCCGGAGCGGGCGGTGCAGAGGTAGGAGGCGCTGGAGGAGCAGGTGCCGTTGCTGCCGCTGGTGACGTCGTTCAGGGCGGAGGAGCCGGCGGCCGCGTAGGGGTACGAGGCCGGGTAGTCGCTGCTGCCGGGCGTGCCGGCGAGGGCGTAGACGGCGGCGATGATGGGCGAGGAGGCGCTGGTGCCGCCGAAGGTGTACCAGCCTGCGGTGACGCCGTAGGAGTCGTAGACGGAGACGCCGGTCGCCGGGTCGGCCACGGCCGAGACGTCGGAGACGGTGCGCTTGGCGCAGCCGGTGTCGGTCTGCCAGGTCGGCTTGGCGTCGTAGGCGGAGCAGCCCGAGCCGGTGCCCTCGGTGGAGCTGGTGTTCCAGACCTTCTCGGTCCAGCCGCGGGAGTTCGAGGACGCGGACAGGGCGGTGCCGCCGACGGACGTCACGTACTTGGAGGCGGCCGGGTACTCGGCCCCGTAGCCCTCGTCGCCCGCGCTGACCGTGATGGCGACGCCGGCGTGCTTGAAGTACGAGGTGTCGTACGAGGTGTCCGAGGAGGACTCGGAGCCGCCGTAGCTGTTGGACACGAACTTCGCGCCCAGCGTCACGGCCTCGTTCACGGCCTTGCCGAGGTTGGTCATGGAGGCGGAGTTGGCCTCGACGAGCAGGATCTTGCAGTTCGGGCAGACCGCGCTGGCCATGTCGAGGTCGAGGGACTCCTCCTCGGCCCAGCCGCTGTCGGCGGAGGGCAGCGAGGTCGTCGAGCCGGTCTGGCTCACCTTCTTGAAGCAGCCGTTGGCCACCGTGCAGGCGGGGAGACCGTAGTAGGAGCGGTACTTGGCGAGGTCGGCGGCGGCGTTCGGGTCGTCGTACGCGTCGACGATCGCGATGGTCCTGCCGGAGCCGTTGCTCGCGGCGGCGTCGGCCAGGCCGTAGGCGTCCTGGAGGTCGGACGGACCGTAGCCGGTGGGGGAGGCGGCGGCCGCCTTCGGGGTGACGGCGGCGGTCCGGCCGGTGTCGGCGGCGCGTTCCCTCTGGAAGGCGGTGCTGCCGCCGGTGACGCGGAAGGAGTTGCAGGTCAGATCACCCTTGTGCTTGGGGGTGGCACAGGGGGTCGCTGCCCAGGTGACCTTCGAGGGCGTCGTCTTGGCGGTGGCGGTGGGTGCCGCGCTCGCCTGGGCCGCGGCGCCGAGTCCGGCGAGCACGAGGGCGGCGGCGCCGAGGATCGAGGCGCCGGCGCGGCGTCGTCGGGCGGATCTGGCGGGGGAGGCGGGGGAAGTCGTCGTACGCAACGGACAGCTCCTGATGACGGGGTGACAGGGGCGGTGCGGGTGGGGGTGATGCGTGCCACCGGTACGTGGTCCCCGGAGGCGGGCGGCGGCCCACGACGACTGTTCCTTTGTTGAGTACGCGACAACAAGACACCCGGCGGAATCCTGACTTCCGCCTTACTGAAGGGGGTTGTGTGATTGCTGACCGATGGCGGGGGGATGGTGCGGCGATGGCGCTGGCTTGACCTCGGGGCGATCAAGTGGTCGTCGAGCCGCGGGACTTCGGCGC
This sequence comes from Streptomyces sp. NPDC001027, assembly GCF_040299045.1. Classification (NCBI taxonomy): domain Bacteria; kingdom Bacillati; phylum Actinomycetota; class Actinomycetes; order Kitasatosporales; family Streptomycetaceae; genus Streptomyces; species Streptomyces sp. NPDC001027. The sequence continues at coordinate 42,016 of NZ_JBEPBI010000041.1, read as the reverse complement.
GCAACGCGGCATGCGGTGACGACCTTGGCCCGGACGTCGGGAGGCGGGGATGCGGGGAGGGAGACGGATGCGGGGAGGGAAGCGGAGGCGGGGGAGGGAAGCGGAGGCGGGGGAGGGAAGCGGAGGCGGGCGTGGGGTGTCGGAGGGCGCGGGCCGGGTACCCGCCTCGGTGCCTCAGTGCCTCAGTGCCTCAGTGCCTCAGTGCCTCGGTGCCTCGGTGCCTCGGGTTCCGGGGCCGGGGGCGAGGGCGGGAAGGTAAGGGTCGGGAGGTTGTGTGAGCCAGGTGCGGGTAGCGTCGGAAGTGCTGTCTGTCGCTTCTCTCACCTTCGTGGGACACAGTGGATCCGATGAACCGAAACGCACTGCTCGGTGCGGTCGTGCTGCTGGCCGCCCTCTCCGCCTCCGAGGCGGCCGCCGACGGGGGGCCCGGACCCCTCGGGGTGACGGCCGTCGCCGTGGCGACCGCGCAGTCCGCGAAGGTGGGCGCACTGCTGTCCGCAGACGACGCGGACGCGGGCAGACTGGCCGGCGAGCACGTCTGCACGGCGTCCGTGGTGCACAGCCCGCACCGTGATCTCGTCGTCACGGCCGCGCACTGTCTGATCGACGCCGACGACGTGGCCTTCGTCCCCGGCTACCGGGACGGAGAGGCCCCCTACGGGGTCTGGAAGGTCGCGAGGGTCTTCCTGCCCGACGGGTGGAAGCAGGGGCAGGACGAGGACAGCGACGTGGCGTTCGCCGCGCTCGAGGAGCAGGACGGCGAGGGCGTCGAGGACGTCGTCGGCGGCAACCGGTTCGCCCCGGGCACCGCCACCGGGGCCACGCCCGTGACCGTCACGGGGTACCCCAACGCCGGCGAGGCCCCGATACGGTGCGTGAACAGGCCCACGGTCCACACCGCCACCCAGCAGCGCATAGCCTGCCCCGGCTTTTCCGGCGGCACCAGCGGCAGCCCGTGGGTGAACGGCTACGGCGAGGTCGTCGGCATACTCGGCGGTCACGAGCAGGGCGGATCGACGGACGACGTCTCGTACAGCGTGGTCCTCGGACCGGAGGCCGCGCAGCTGTACCGGGAGGCGGCCTCCGATTCCTAGGGGGCCCTATGCGACAGGGTGCACGAGCTGGGTGGTCAGCTCGTAGCGGGCGCCGACGACGGCCAGCTCGCCGGCGGCGATCTTCGCGGCCAGGTCGGGCTCGGCGGCGAGGCGTGAGCGGACGGCCCGTATGTTGGCGTCGATCGTCGAGTCGACGCGGGCGTCGCCGGTCCTGGTGCGGTCGATGGCCGGGGAGATCTGGTCCGCCAGATACTGGATGTGGGCGGGCAGCCGCTCACCGGTCAGATCCGCCTGCACCGCGGCCTTCACCGCGCCGCACGACTGGTGCCCGAGCACCATGACCAGCGGTATCCCCAGTTCCAGCACTCCGTAGGCCACGCTGCCGAGCACGGCCTCGTCGAGGACCTCGCCCGCGCTGCGGACGGTCATCAGGTCGCCGAGGCCCTGGTCGAACACCAGCTCGGGCGGCACGCGCGAGTCGATGCAGCCGAGGATCAGGGCGAAGGGGTGTTGTCCGGCCGTCAGGTTCGCCCGGACGGCGGGCGTCTCGTCCGGATGGCGCTCACAGTAGGTGCGCCAGCGCCGGTTGCCCGCGGCGAGTTCCCGCAGTGCGCCGTCGGCGGTGGCGGGTCGGGGCGCGGAACCGCGCGGGGTCGTGGTGCGGGGGGCGGCGGAGGCGGGGGCCGCGGCGAGGGCGAGGCCGCTCAGGGTCGCCGTGCCGGCGAGGCCGCGCAGCAGTGCGCGGCGGGCGGTGGCGGCCGCGGGGCGCTGTGCGGAGCGGTGGGGGGCGTCTTCAGGATTCACGGGGTGGAACGTATGTCCGAGCCCGAAGGCGATCGCGCATGTTGCCGAATCATGGTCCCGCGTGACGATCAGGGGATCGAACGTTGGGCGATGCTTGACGTCGGCCCGGGCCGCCCTTTGCCCGGACGGAGGCCGGCTCGCCCGGACCGGTGGGGCGGGGACCGTTTCCCCGGCCAACTGAGCTGTATGGCATGGTCGGTTCGGTGGACGTACTGAAGGCTCAGGACCCCGCGCGGATAGGCGCGCACACACTTCTCGCGAGGCTCGGCGCAGGTGGCATGGGGCAGGTCTACCTCGGGCGGTCGCCCGGCGGACGGCTCGTGGCGATCAAGGTCATCCGGGACGAGATCGTCGACCACCCGGAAGCGCTGGCTCGGTTCCGGCGCGAGGTCGAGACGGTGCGGGCGGTCCGCAGCGCGTACACGGCCAACCTCATCGACGCCTCGCTGCAAACGGCGCCTTATTGGCTGGCGACGGAGTATGTGCCGGGGCCGACCCTGGGCGGTGCGGTGCGGGAACGGGGGCCGTTGCCCTCGGACAGCGCGCGGCGCCTGTTCGCCGCGCTGGCCGAAGCGCTGGCAAGCGTCCACGGGTACGGAGTGACACATCGGGACCTCAAACCGCAGAACGTGATCCTCTCGACGCAAGGCCCGCTGCTCATCGACTTCGGCATCGCCCGAGGGACGGCGGACACGGCCCTGACACAGACCGGACTCGCCCCGGGGACGCCCGGGTACACGGCGCCGGAGGTGCTGATCAGCAATCAGGTGGGGCCGGCCACCGACATGTTCGCCCTGGGGGCGACACTCGCCCTCGCCGTGACGGGACGTCCGCCGTTCGGGTCAGGCCCCACACACGCGGTGTCGTACCGGGTGGTGCACGAGGACATCGACGTCGGCGGGGTCGAGCCGGATCTGGCAGAGCTCATACGGGACTGCGTGGCGAAGGACCCCGCTCGGCGACCTGGGCCGGCCGAGGTGATCGCCCGCTGCGCGGTGGTCTCCGCGCTCGCCGAGGATCCGTTCTACGTTCGCCTCACCAGCGACGTCGAGGCCGCGCCGCAGGATCTCCAGGCCGCCCGGGCGGCCGGGCTGGTCCCGCCGGGGCACGGGGCCCCGACGCCGCCGGCGTACGCGCCGACCGCCGGGCCCGGCTACGCGCCGACGGCCGTCCCCGGATATGTGCCCACTCTCGTGCCCTCGGCGCCGACGGCCGTGCCGGGACGGCGACGGTCGCGTCGCACGCCGTGGGTCGTCGCCCTCGCGGTCGCCGTGGTGGTGGGGACGGGGACCGCGGTGACGCTGAAGGTGCTGGAAGGGAACAGGGCGGGGGCGAAGGGCGGAGGCTCGTCGCCCTCGGCGTCTCCCCCCGCGAGCAGGGCGCCGCAGAAGGCCCCGGAGTACATCCTGAACGACCGTGTCTCCCGGGACCGCTGGACCCTGTCCACGGAGCCGGCCGACGCCGCGCACGGTGTCGGCAAGTGCGCCCAGATCGGAGCCGTCAATGCGCCGATGGAACTTCAGTACGGGGTGGACGACCTCGACCACCCTGGCTCCCCCTCGATCGACAGACGAGCGAAGATCACCTTCCGCTTCAAGTACGCGGACATCGAGGACGAGAAACCGGCCCCGTACTACGTCTCGGTGGGCGTGAAACCGCCGCACGACATAGACGCCGACACGGGCAAGCCGTACGAGGTGATGGCGGACAGCAAGAGCGTCGGCTACACGAGCAGGCCCATGGACATCTACGAGCACTGGAAGACCGGCGGGTTCGTCCAGCTGACCTATCCGGACGACTTCCGCAGCCACTTCTCCCCGAGCGACTCCGAGCCGGCCATCCCCGTGATCAACGACCCGGGCGACTGGACCGCCGTGTTCTATCACGTCAAGAGCAGCCCGACCGACTACGAGAGCATCGGTTGCACCGGATTCCGGGTGGGAAGCTCATAGACTGACGAGGGCGGAATGCCGGGCGGCGAGGGGCGGTTGACGGTGCGTAAGGCGTGGCTCCTGACGGCCGCCGTTGCCGGGGCGGGGCTCAGCTTCGTGATGCTGCTCGTCGTCGGCGTGTACGTCGTCGCGGGGAACATCGTCAACGGTGTGGGCGGCAAGAGCGTGGGCCTGGCCAAGGGGGCCGTGCCGGCTGCGTACCAGGCGCTCGTGCAGAAGTGGGGAAACCACTGCCCGGCGATCAATCCCGCACTGCTCGCCGCGCAGCTGTACCAGGAGAGCGGATTCAACCCCAATGCCAAGAGCCCGGCGAAGGCGGAGGGAATAGCTCAGTTCATCCCCGGAACCTGGGCCACGCACGGCGTCGACGGCGACGGCGACGGCGACCGCGACGTCTGGGATCCGAATGACGCGATTCCATCGGCGGCGTCGTACGACTGCCAGCTCGCGTCCTACGTCAAGAGCGTGCCCGGGAACATCACGCACAACATGCTCGCGGCCTACAACGCGGGGCCGGACGCGGTCATCAAGTACGGCGGGGTGCCCCCGTACAGCGAGACCCGCACCTACGTGAAGACGATCACGACGCTCGAGAAGTCCTTTGCTGCTCCTGTTGCTCGGGTGGATCCCTCCAAGCAGGCTGCGGGGGCCATCTACTTCGCGCAGAAGAAGCTTGGCACGCCTTATCTGTGGGGTGGGAACGGCACCGCTGACCAGGGAGGACGGTTCGACTGCTCGGGGCTGACGAAGGCCGCCTACGAGAGCGTCGGGATCACCCTGCCCCGGGTCGCCAACGATCAGTACAACGCCGGGCCGCATCCGAAGCGGAGCGAGCTGCTGCCGGGGGACCTGGTGTTCTTCTCCACCGACCTCGGCAACTCGCGGGCCATCCATCACGTGGGGATCTACGTCGGCGGCGGGTACATGATCGACGCGCCCTACACCGGGGCCGTCATCCGCTTCGACCCCATCGACACCGCTGAGTACTTCGGAGCCACCCGGGTCACCGAAGATGGCGCGAAAGCGCTCCCGACGAGGGTGTGAGGAGGGCCGGAACCCCGGCTCTGAGCTGCGCGGATCTGTCTCTCTTCGATAACGTCTGAGTGATCATTCAGTGGAGAGTGGAACGTATCAACCGGGGCCGTGCGTTCCTGTTGAAGCGGGCGCATGCGAGGCGCGCCGAGCAGAACACGATGAAGGGGCCGCAGCACCATGGCTGGACTCGCCGAATCCGGGTCGAACCCCGACGTCGACCTGCTCTACGACATCAACGGGCTGGCCAAGGACGCCCCGCACTGGTTCGATCGCATCGTCGAATTCGTCGGTGAGTACGGGCTGTTGCTCGTGATGATCCTGCTGGTTCTGGGGTGCTGGTGGGGAGTGCGCCGTCGGCCGGGCGGAGCCGAGGAGGCCGCCTCCTCCGTGGCCGCGCTGGTGTGGGCGCCGCTCGCCGCAGCCGTCGCCGTGCTGGTGAACGTGCCGATAAGAGGGTTCGTCGAGCGGCCGCGGCCCTTCCTCGATCACCAGGGTCTCGAGGTGCTCGTCTCCGGCAAGACCGACTACTCGTTCGTGAGCGACCACGCCACGCTCACCATGGCCATGGCCGTGGGCCTCTTCGTCGCCAACCGGAAGTTCGGACTCGTCGGGATAGGGGTCGCCCTGCTCGAGGGGTTCTGCCGGGTCTACATGGGCGTGCACTACCCCACCGACGTGATCGGCGGGTTCGCGCTCGGCACCGCGGTGGCGCTGCTGCTGTCGCCGGTCGCCTCCATGCTGCTCACCCCGGTGCTGAGGGCCGTCGACCGGTCGCCCCGGATGGGCTGGCTGGTGCGCAGCCGGTCGGCCCGGGCCGGCGAGCGGGAGGGGTTCGGCCGCGGCGCCCGGCACGAGGTCGCCGCGGAGGAGCGGGACCTCGCCGCCTGACCCTGACGCCGCCTGACGCCGCGTGGGTCGCCCCCGGGCCTCAGAGGGCCTGGGGGTAGGTGAAGAAGCCGCCCGGGTCGTAGTGCTGCTTCAGCCGGGTCAGACGGGGGAGCGCGTCGCCGTAGTAGGCCTTGCGCCAGTTCGTCAGGGTCGGGTCCGCGTAGTTCTGGTAGGCGGCGCCCGAGGCGTACGGGGCCATCGCCCGGTGGGCGGTGTTCAGCCAGGACTGCGCCGCCGTCCCCGCGGTGCCGGCCCGCCAGGACGCGATGTACTGGGCCAGCATGCGTGAGCGGCGGTGGACGAACGCGGTGGCCATCGGCGAGACCCGGTTGACCGCGCCGCCCAGCGCCGTGAGCGCGATGCTGCCCGAGCCGCCCTGCACCGACGTGATCTGCTTCAGCAGCGTCTGGATGCCCGCCGCCGAGAGCGAGACGTCGAAGAAGTCCGAGCGGGCCGCGTACGTCTCCCGGCCCAGCGCGCCCTGCGGGGAGCGGCCCGGCGTGGAGCCCGGCAGGTGGCACTGGGCGTCCGAGGAGAAGGAGGAGCAGCCGGCGTAGATCTCCATCGCCGCCTCGTAGGTGCGCCGCCGCAGGGACACGTTCGTCGCGGGGGCGCCCACCCGGTCGGCGAGGCGGTCGACGGCGTTCTCGAGCTGGCCGTACGTGCCGATGCAGAACGCGGCGACGGAGATGGTGGGGGTGCCGCCGGGGGCGTTCGCCACGTGGAGGGAGGACCAGATCTCGTCGGGCTGGGCCGGGCCCCACTCCTGCCACGCCTTCATCACCGCGGCCGCCTTCGACCAGGGCCAGGTGAGGTAGCCGGTGACCGCCTGGGGCGCGGGGTGGGTCTTGAACTCCAGTTCGGTGACGACGCCGAAGTTGCCGTTGCCGGCTCCGCGCAGGGCCCAGAAGAGGGCCGTGTTCCTCGTCGCGTCGGCGGTGAGCTGCTTGCCGTCCGCGGTGATGATCGTGGCGCGGGTGAGGCTGTCGCAGGTCAGGCCGTAAGCGCGGGAGACCACGCCGTGGCCGCCGCCCAGCACGAGGCCGGAGACGCCGACCGTCGGGCAGGAGCCCGCGGGGATCGTCACGCCCTTCGCCGTGAGCGCCCGGTAGACGTCGATCAGCTTGGAGCCCGCGCCGACGACGGCCGAACCGCCGCTCGCCCGGACCCGGTTCAGCTTGGAGACGTCGATGATCAGCCGGCCGTCGCCGGAGGACCAGCCGCCGTAGGAGTGGCCGCCGTTGCGGATCGCGGCCTTGATCCGGTGGGCGCGGGCGTAGGCCATGACCGTGCGGATGTCGTCGGCGTGGGCGACGTAGGCCACCGCTGCGGGCTTGAGGCCGTCGAAGCGGGTGTTGTAGAGCTGACGGGCCGCCGCCCAGGAGGCTTCGCCGGGGCGGACCAGCGTGCCGTCCAGGCCGCGGGCGAGGGCGGCCCAGTTGGCGGGGGCGGAGACGCTGGTCGTCGTGAGGGTCGTCCCGGCGGACTTGTCGCCGCCCGCGGTGTGGGGGGCGGCGCTCGCGCTGCCGCCGCTCGCCCTGCACGCGGTCACTGCCGCCGCGACCGCGGCCGTGCCGCCCGCGATGAACGTACGCCGTTCCATGTTCGTGCGCCTTCCCTCGGCCACTGTCGGCTTCACAGAGCGAGACGGGGCCATGAGACCACAGGTTCCGCCGGCCGCCGGCGGTGACGGAACGGTGACGTCCGGAGGGCGGGCCTCCTGTCCGGCGGGTCGGGGCGGGGCGGGACCGGCCGGGCCGGCGGCCGGTCTAGCCGTGGACGTGGGTCTCCGCGTCCGACCTGGCCATGCTTCTCGCTCTGCGGGCCGGGCCGCGCCAGCCGCAGGTGCAGCTGGCGAGGCAGAAGCGGCCCTGTTCGACGGTCGTGGTGCGGTGTTCCCCGTCGGTGCGGGGCGAGGGCGAGCCGTCCTGCTGCGTCACATGGACAACGTTACCCAGCCGCGGCGGTCCGGCTTCCCTCCGGCCCGCGTGACGGCGGGCACCCGGCCGTCGTTAAGCGGAGCGACGGGGGGTCCGTGACGGACGTACCGGCTGGGGGTAGGCCATGGCGGAGCGGGGTCGGAGGAAGGCGGGCCGGGCGGTCCTGTCCGGGATCGTGGCCGGTGTCTGCGGGTGCGCCGCGGGGTGTTCCGCCGGTGGGGCCGTCGGCGAGGAAGGGCGGGCCGCCGATCCCGTGCAGACGCTGCACCGGGCCGCGGACGCCCTCGTCGCGGCGGGCACGTCGAAGGCCCGTACGTCGATGGAGATGGCCACCGGCGGGACCCTGGTGACCATCCGGGGGCAGGGCGTCTACGACTACCGCAGGCAGCTCGGGCAGTTGAAGGTGCTGCTGCCGCAGGACCCCGCGGGGACCGTCGAGCACCGTCCGATCACCGAACTCCTCGCCCCCGGGGCCCTGTTCATGAAGAACCGGGGAGCCGGGGTGCCGGACGACAAGTGGGTGCGGGTGGCGACGGCGACGCTGTCCGACGGGAATCTGGTGACCGGCGGGGCCACCGACCCGTTCGCCGCGGCCGAGGTGCTGCGCGGGACGCGCACCGCGAGGTACGTGGGGCGGACCGAGGTGGCCGGGACGGCGGTGCGGCACTACCGGGGCACCGCCGACCTGACGGCGGCCGCCGAGGGCGCGTCGGCGGGCGGCCGGGACGCGTTGCGGGCGGCGGCGAGGGGGTTCGCGACGGCTCGTGTGCCGTTCGACGTCTATCTCGACGACGAGGGGCGGATCCGCAAGATCCGGCACCGGTTCAGCTTTGTGAACGGGCAGCGGAAGGAGGCCGTCGCCGTCGCCTCGACGACCCTGCTGTACGACTTCGGCGCTCCCGTCCAGGTGCGGCTGCCGGCCGCGGACGACATCTACGCCGGGCGGATCGCGGAGTAGCCGGCTCCGCCCGGACAGAGTGTTTTCGGCCACAGGGCGGTCGTAAGGACTAGCCCGTCCGTGCCATGCGCGCCGTGTGGACCGCTCCCTACTCTAGGAAGCCGGTGACGGCAGAGACGAGGTGAGGCGCGTGGCTCCGGGCGGCGGCACGGCAGTTCAGGACCTCGTGGCCCTCGCCGAGATCGAACTGTGCGGGGAGCTGATCATCGCGGCCTCGGCCGCCGGAGAGGAACGGCTCAGCCTGGAGAGCATCGACGAGGTGCTGCGGGTGGGCGAGGAGCGGGCCGGGAGGCAGGGCGGCGCCGCGGGCTCAGGTGCGCAGTAGGCGGGCGATCGCCTTCGTCGCCTCTTCGACCTTCTCGTCGATCTCGTCGCCGCCCTTGAGCGCCGCGTCGGCGACGCAGTGCCGCAGGTGTTCCTCCAGGAGCTGCAGGGCGAAGGACTGCAGTGCCTTGGTGGAGGCGGACACCTGGGTGAGTATGTCGATGCAGTAGGTGTCCTCGTCCACCATGCGCTGCAGGCCGCGGATCTGGCCCTCGACGCGGCGCAGGCGCTTGAGGTGCTCGGCCTTCTGCTGGTGGTAGCCGTGGACGACTCCGGCCGGGTGCTCCGCGCGGTCCGCGTCATCCGCGTGCTCCGGGGCGGCGGGGGTGTGCGGGTCGGGGGCCGAGAGGGCTTCCGCGTCGGCCTCGGTGGTCGTCATCGTGCCCTCCAGCGCTCCGGCTCCAGACATATACCCCTACTGGGTATATGGTACCGAACTTCGACGGGAGCCGGGTCCTGGCCGGACGGTCCGGTCGCCCCCCTGCCGGGCCTCGCGGTCGATGGGCGACACTGGGGGGCGGCCCCATTAGCCGTGGCCGGATGATGCGCCTAGCATCAGCCTGACCGAAACCGATGCATCTTGAGGACCCCAACGTGCGCTTTCGTCTGACCCCCAGGGAGACGAGCTTCTATGACATGTTCGCCGCATCCGCGGACAACATCGTCACGGGCTCGAAACTCCTGATGGAACTGCTCGGGGCGGACCCCGCCGGCCGGGCCGAGATCGCAGAGCGCATGCGGGCCGCGGAACACGCAGGCGACGACGCGACGCACGCGATCTTCCATCAGCTGAACTCCTCGTTCATCACGCCGTTCGACCGCGAGGACATCTACAACCTCGCGTCCTCCCTCGACGACATCATGGACTTCATGGAGGAGGCCGTCGACCTGGTCGTCCTCTACAACGTGGAGGAACTGCCCAAGGGCGTCGAGCAGCAGATCGAGGTGCTGGCGCGGGCGGCGGAGCTGACGGCCGAGGCGATGCCGAACCTGCGGACCATGGAGAACCTCACCGAGTACTGGATCGAGGTCAACCGGCTCGAGAACCAGGCCGACCAGATCCACCGCAAGCTGCTCGCGCATCTCTTCAACGGCAAGTACGAGGCCATCGAGGTGCTCAAGCTGAAGCAGATCGTGGATGTGCTGGAGGAGGCCGCCGACGCCTTCGAGCACGTGGCCAACACGGTGGAGACCATCGCGGTCAAGGAGTCCTGAGCCCTTCATGGACACCTTCGCTCTGATCGTGACCATCGGCGTCGCGCTCGGATTCACCTACACCAACGGTTTTCACGACTCCGCGAACGCGATCGCCACGTCGGTCTCCACCCGGGCGCTGACGCCGCGCGCCGCACTGGCCATGGCCGCGGTGATGAACCTCGCCGGCGCGTTCCTCGGCAGCGGCGTCGCGCACACCGTCAGCAAGGGGCTGATCGAGACCCCCGACGGTTCCACGGGCATGGCGATCCTGTTCTCCGCGCTGGTCGGGGCGATCGTGTGGAACCTCGTCACCTGGTACTTCGGGCTGCCCTCGTCCTCGTCCCACGCCCTGTTCGGAGGGATGGTGGGCGCCGCGCTGGCGGGCGGCACGGCCGTCATCTGGTCCGGGGTGCTCGACAAGGTCGTCATTCCGATGTTCCTGTCGCCGGTGGTGGGACTCGTCGCGGGCTACCTGGTGATGACCGCCATCCTGTGGATGTTCCGGCGGGCCAATCCGCACAAGGCCAAGAGGGGTTTCCGCATAGCCCAGACGGTGTCCGCGGCCGCCATGGCGCTGGGGCACGGTCTGCAGGACGCGCAGAAGACGATGGGCATCGTGGTGATGGCGCTCGTCATCGGCGACGTCCAGAGCGCGGACGCGCCGATCCCGGTGTGGGTGAAGATCGCGTGCGCCGTGATGCTGTCGCTCGGGACGTACGCGGGCGGCTGGCGCATCATGCGCACGCTCGGACGGAAGATCATCGAGCTGGACCCGCCCCAGGGCTTCGCCGCGGAGACGACCGGGGCGTCGATCATGTTCACCACGGCGTTCCTGTTCAAGGCGCCGATCTCCACCACGCATGTGATCACCTCGGCGATCATGGGCGTGGGCGCGACGAAGCGGATCAACGCCGTGCGCTGGGGAGTCGCCAAGAACATCGTGCTGGGCTGGTTCATCACGATGCCGGCGGCGGCGGTCGTCGCCGCGTGCGCCTTCTGGCTCGTGGATCTGGCCTTCCTGTAGGGCCCTGTCCGCACGTTCACGGCAGGGAAAGGGCCCGCCCCCGGGAGCAGGGGCGGGCCCTTTCGTGTGCCTCGCGGTGGCACCGCCATGCAGCACCGCGAGGGGTCCGGTCAGCCGAAGCGGCCCGAGATGTAGTCCTCGGTGGCCTGCACCGACGGGTTGGAGAAGATGCGCGCGGTGTCGTCCAGCTCGATCAGCTTGCCGGGCTGGCCGACCGCGGCCAGGTTGAAGAAGGCCGTGCGGTCGGAGACGCGCGCCGCCTGCTGCATGTTGTGCGTCACGATGACGATCGTGAAGCGTTCCTTCAGCTCGCCGATCAGGTCCTCGATGGCGAGCGTCGAGATGGGGTCGAGGGCCGAGCAGGGCTCGTCCATCAGCAGGACCTTCGGCTCCACCGCGATGGCGCGGGCGATGCACAGACGCTGTTGCTGGCCGCCCGACAGGCCCGAGCCCGGCTTGTTCAGGCGGTCCTTGACCTCGTTCCACAGGTTGGCGCCCTGAAGGGACTTCTCGACGATGTCGGCCAGTTCGCTCTTCTTGTACGAGCCGTTCAGCCGCAGGCCGGCCGCCACGTTGTCGAAGATCGACATGGTGGGGAACGGGTTCGGGCGCTGGAAGACCATGCCGACCTCGCGGCGGACCGAGACCGGGTCCACGCCCGCGCCGTACAGGTCCTCGTCGTCCAGCAGCACCTTGCCCTCGACGCGGCCGCCCGACGTCACCTCGTGCATGCGGTTCAGCGTGCGAAGGAACGTGGACTTGCCGCAGCCGGAGGGGCCGATGAAGGCGGTGACCGAGCGCGGCTCCACGGTCATCGAGATGTCGTCGATCGCCTTGTGGGATCCGTAGTAGGCGGTCAGTCCGCTGACGTCGATTCGCTTGGCCATGTCTTCCACTTCACTTCCGGTCGTATGGATCAGTCGCTGTATGGCCGCTTCAGCGACCCGGCAACGCGGCGGCAGCCGCGCGGTGTCAGCGTGGGGCCTTCCAGCGGGCGATGCCGCGGGCCACCAGGTTGAGGATCATCACGAAGGCGATCAGCGTGAGCGACGCCGCCCAGGCGCGGTCGTAGGCCGCCGTCGAGCCCGCGCTCTGCGCGTACTGCTGGTAGATGTACAGCGGCAGCGACGCCTGCGCGCCCTCGAAGGGGTTGGCGTTGATGAACGGGTTGCCGAAGACCAGCAGCAGCACCGGGGCCGTCTCGCCCGCGATACGGGCGATCGCCAGCATCACGCCCGTGATGATGCCTCCGATGGACGTCGGGACGACCACCTTCAGGATCGTGCGCCACTTGGGGACCCCCAGGGCCAGCGAGGCCTCGCGCAGCTCGTTCGGGACGAGCTTCAGCATCTCCTCCGTGGAGCGCACGACCACCGGCATCATCAGGATCGCCAGGGCGAGGGAGCCCGCGAAGCCGAAGGGCTGCAGGTCGAGCATCAGCATCAGGCTGAGGATGAACAGGCCCGCCACGATGGAGGGGATGCCGGTCATGACGTCGACGAAGAACGTGACCGCCTTCGCCAGGCCGCCCCGGCCGTACTCGACCAGGTAGATCGCCGTCAGGATGCCGACGGGGGCGCCGATCGCCGTGGCGAGCCCCACCTGCTCCAGGCTGCCGAGGATCGCGTGGTAGATGCCGCCGCCGGGCTCGCTGTCCGCGACGACGCCCATCGAGTGGGTCAGGAAGTAGACGTCCAGGACCTTCACGCCGCGCGCGATCGTCGTCCACAGGAGGGAGACGAGCGGGACCACGGCCAGCAGGAACGCCACCCAGACCAGGCTCGTCGCCACCCGGTCCTTGGCCTGGCGGCGGCCCTCCACCTTCGCGGCGACGCCGTAGGTCCCGAGGACGAAGAGGAGACCGGCGATCAGGCCCCACTGGACCTTGCTGTCCAGGCCGCCGACGACGCCGACGCCGACGGCGAGGACGAGGGATCCCCCGGCGATGGCCCAGGGCGACCACTTCGGCAGGCTCGCGCCGCGGAGCGTGCTCGGGGACTTGTCGGCTACTGCGCTTGCGTGGCTCATGCGTTGGCCCCCGAGTACTCCTTGCGACGGGCGATGATCATGCGCGCCGCGCCGTTGACCAGCAGGGTGATGACGAACAGGACCAGGCCGGAGGCGATGAGCGCGTCACGGCCGAACTCCGTCGCCTCGTTGAACTTGCTGGCGATGTTCTGGGCGAAGGTGCCGCCGCCCGGGTTCAGCAGGCTGGCGTGGATGTCGAAGTCGGGGGAGAGGACCGTGGCCACGGCCATCGTCTCGCCGAGCGCGCGGCCGAGGCCGAGCATCGAGGCCGAGATGACTCCGGAGCGGCCGAAGGGGATCACCGCCATGCGGATGACCTCCCAGCGGGTGGCGCCCAGCGCCAGGGCCGCCTCCTCGTGCATCTGCGGGACCTGGCGGAACACCTCGCGGCTGACGTTGGTGATGACCGGAAGGATCATCACGGCCAGCAGGATGCCCACCGTGAGCATCGAGCGCGGGGCTCCCTGGTCCCAGGAGAAGACTCCGGTCCAGCCCAGGTAGCGGTCCAGCCAGCCGAACAGGCCGTCCATGTGCGGCACGAGGACGAGGGCGCCCCAGAGGCCGTACACGATGGACGGGACGGCGGCGAGCAGGTCGATCACGTACGCGACGGGGCCGCTCATGCGGCGCGGGGCGTAGTGGGTGATGAAGAGGGCGATCGCGACGGCGATCGGGACCGCGATGACCATCGCGATGACCGACGAGACCACCGTGCCGAAGGCGAGGACCGCGATGCCGAACTTCGGCGGCACGAGGCTGGTGTTCCACTCGAACGCCGTCAGGAAGTTGGCGTCGTCCTTGCTGATGGCGAGGCTCGCGCGGTAGGCGAGGAACACCGCGATCGCGGCCATGATCGCCAGCAGGAAGATGCCCGAACCGCGCGAGAGGGCCAGGAAGATCCTGTCCCCGGGCCGGGTCGCGCCGCGGGCCGCGCGCTTCTCCTCGGCCGTCTCGGGGGGCAGGCCGGCGGAGAGGGCCGGCGAGTCCTGCGGGCCCGTGGGGCGTGGGGCGTCGTCGGTGTCTGACTTCTGCGTCTCTATGTCCATGGGGGTCTCCGGTCTGCGGAGCCGCCTGTTGGTGTGGGCGGCTCGGGTGGGGCCGGATCGCGGGCGGCGGCCCCTGGCGGCGGTGCACCGGACGGGTGCGGTCCGGACCGGGTCGACCCCGGCGCCGGACCGCACCGCTCAGATCAGCTCAGGCCCTCGATGGTGGTGCGGACCTTGGCGATGATGGCGTCGGGGATCGGCGCGTAGTCGATGCCCGACAGGATGCCCTGGCCGTCCGCGCTGGCGATGTAGCGCAGGAACGCCTTGGTGGCGGGCAGGGTGTCGGCCTTGTTGCCCTTGTCGCAGGCGATCTCGTACGTCACCAGGGTGAGCGGGTAGGCGCCGTCGGCCTTGGTGTTGTAGTCCAGCTTCAGCGACAGGTCGCTGCCGGTGCCGACGACCTGCGCGGCGGCGACGGCCTTGGTGGCGCCGTCGGAGGAGGGCTTGACCGGGGCCGCGGCGCCGGTGTTGACGGCGACGGTGCCGAGGCCGTCCTTGGCGTAGGACAGCTCCATGTAGCCGATCGCGCCGTTGGTCTGCTTGACGCCCTGCGCGACGCCGGAGGAGCCGGCCGCGGCCTGGCCGCCCTTGGCCTGCCAGGCCTTGCCGCCGGAGTACTTCCAGTCGTTCGGGGCGGCGGCGATCAGGTACTTGGTGAAGTTGTCCGTGGTGCCGGACTCGTCCGAGCGGTGGTACGGCTGGATCTTCAGGTCGGGCAGCGTGGCGCCCGCGTTGAGCTTGGCGATCGCCGGGTCGTTCCACTTGGTGATCTTGCCGTCGAAGATCTTGGCGATCGTGGAGGCGTCGAGCACCAGGTTGTCCACGCCGGAGACGTTGTAGGCGACGGCGATCGGGCCGGCCACCATCGGCAGGTCGATGCCCTGGCCGCCCTTGCAGACGGACTTGGAGGCGGCGACGGCGTCGGGCTTCAGCGCGGAGTCCGAGCCGGCGAAGGCGACCTGGCCCTGCGTGAACGCGGTGACGCCCGCGCCGGAGCCGGAGCCCTTGTAGTTGACCTGGACGCCGGAGCAGGCCTGCGTGAAGTTCTTCACCCAGGCGTCGATCGCGTTCTTCTGCGCGGAGGAGCCGTCGGCGAGCAGCTGGCCCTTGGCGTCGTCGCACTTGATCGAACCGGCGGCCGCGGTCGCGGAGGACTTGCCGCCGTCGGCCTTGGTGCCGGTGTCGTCGGAGCCGCACGCCGTGAGGGCCAGGGCGCCGGAGACGGCGAGAGCACCGAGGGAGAGAGCCCGCCGGTTCATGCGCTGAAGCTTCACTTGAGGAAGGTCCTTCCAGGAGCCGCCGTCCTGAATCCGGCGGCGTGCGGTGGGTGCGAAGTCTGTTTGGTGTGGACGCGTCCCCTTGGTCGCGTGCCGCACCGGGTAAGGCTGAAATTAGGCAGATCAGGTGAAGGCGCTCACGGACGGGAGTGAACGGGGGGTGAACCCCTGGGGACGGTGCGGTGAGGTCACGGAAAGCTCACGCCGAGGACACGGAGCGGTACCGGTGCGGGAGGGAGCGGCGGTGGGGCGAGGGTCGGGCGTGGGCTGCCGAAACCTCGGGAATCAGCCGTCGGCCGTGGGCCTTCGCACCCTTATGCCAGGTGCAGGACCTGCAGCAGCGCGTCCACGAGGGTGCGGTCCCTCGGCTGGGTGAGCCGCAGACGGGCGGCGGGCGGCGGCAGCCAGAGGAGGCGGTCGACCTCGTCGTTCGGGGTGAAGGCCCCGGAGACGGCCTCCGCCGCCCAGTAGTGGACCTGCTTCGGGCGGCCGTTCGCCTCGTAGTCCACGGTCGGCAGGGGCGCGCCGGGGGCGGCCCGGTGACCGGTCTCCTCCTCGACCTCGCGCAGGGCTCCCGCGAGCGGGTCCTCGTCGCGTTTCAGCTTGCCCTTCGGGTGCGACCAGTCGTCGTACTTGGGGCGGTGCACGAGACACACCTCCAGGCCGTCGTCCGTCGGCGCGCGACGCCACAGCACGCAGCCGGCCGCCTGCACGGGGGCGGCGTCGAGGGCGTCGGGGGCTTCGTCGGGGTTCCTCGCCGTGCTCACCGGTGCTCACCGCCTGTCGGGTAGGGGTGCGGGGTCTGGTCGGTCAGGTCGTCGTGACGGGTTGTCGCTGCCAGCAGCGCTGGAACGCGTACCGTGCCGCCTCCACCTCGTGCCGCTGGTCCGCGTGCAGCACGCCGAGCGCGTACGCCGTCGCGGGCGCGATCCGGGGCGTCCGGGCCGCCTGCGCCGCGGCGGACGCCGCCTCAGAGGCGTCCCGGTGCCGGTCCAGGGCGGCGCCGGCGGTCGTCAGACGGACGTCGCCCTGCGCGGCGTCCGGTCCCTCCAGGACCTCGCATGCGTACCGGTGCAGACGCAGCAGGAGACGGACGTGGTGCCAGGGCGCATCCTGCGGGTGCGGGGCCTCGTCCGCGGAGAGGCCGTGGATCAAGGCCTCCGCGTTGTAGGGGCTGCCCGCGGTGACCAGCGGCAGCGCGGCGACGGCGTCGGCGAGGCGCTGCTCGGCCGCGGCGGCGAAGGGGCGCAGGTCGGCGGCGGAGGCGGCCGGTGTGAGGGGGACCTCGCTGGCGAGGACGGCGGCCCTGTCCGCCACGGCGTGGAAGCGGGAGGAGCCGAGGGCCTGCAGGGCGGTCGAGTGGGCGCGGGTGCGGGCGAGGGTGAGCTGACGGTCCAGAAGGGCGCCGGCCTTCGCCGCGCCGACGGTGAGGTGGCCGCGGTCGGGGAGCGCGGCGGAGGTGGATGCGGGCGCGTGGTGCGCGGCGGCGGGACGGGCGTCGGCGGCGCGGGGAGCCGTGCCGGGACGGGAGGCGGTGTCGGCGGCGTCGGCGCGCGAGGCGGTCGCGCTGCGGGAGGCGGCCGGGGTGCGGGCGCCGGCCGGGACGGCGGTGAGGGTCCCGGCCTGCGCGCCTCTCGCACCGCGCGTCCCGGTACGGGCGTCGGTCGCGGTACGGGCGTCGGTCGCGCCGGCCGTGGGAGGAGGGGGGTCGGGCAGGACGGGAGCCCCGGGTGCGGCCGCACCGCCCGGTGCTCCCGGGGCGGCCGGTGCGGACGACGCGTGCGGCGTGGGCGGCGGCACCAGCACCGCCGCGGGCTGCGGGGCCGCGCCGGACAGGCGGTTCAGGGCGAGCAGCAGGCGTTCCAGGCGGGCTCCGTAGGCGTGCTCCAGGGCCAGCGTGGCGGACAGCCAGGACAGTTCGGACCGGAGCGCCTCCGACCACTCGGCGTCGAGGAGGGGGCGGAAGGTGCGCAGACTGCCGCTGATGCGGCGGGCCGAGCGGCGCAGGGCGCGCGCCGCGTCGTCCCGTTCCTCCGCGCCGCTCGCCGGGGAGTGCGACGCGCCGTGCGACGCCGCGCTCCCCGCCTCGCGGTGCTGGCGCAGCGCGCGGAGGAACTCCGTGCCCTGGGCCCGCAGGTAGCCGTCGAGGGCGTCCCCGGTGGTGACGGGCCCGGCCGCGGAGGCCGTCAGATCATGGTGTCGCTGTGCCACGCCGGCGCCTCCGGGCGTCTATGAGCATCTCCTGGACGTTGCGCAGGGGGCCGCCTTCCGCGTCCGTCGCGTGCCGCGTCCACTCGCCGTCGGGACCGAGGTGCCAGGACGCGGTGGCGTCGGACATGCCCGTCTCCAGGAACCGGTTCAAGGTCGCCCGGTGCGCGGGGTCGGTGACCCTGACCAGGGCCTCGATACGGCGGTCGAGGTTGCGGTGCATCATGTCGGCGCTGCCGATCCACACCTCGGGCTCCCCGCCGTTGCCGAAGCCGAAGACGCGGGAGTGCTCGAGGAAGCGGCCGAGGATGGAGCGGACCCGGATGTTGTCCGACAGGCCCGGCACGCCCGGGCGCACCGCGCAGATGCCGCGCACCCAGACGTCGACCGGCACGCCCGCCTGCGACGCCCGGTACAGGGAGTCGATGAGCGCTTCGTCGACGATGGAGTTGACCTTGATGCGGACGTGTGCGGGCCGTCCGGCGCGGTGGTGCTGGATCTCCTTGTCGACCCGGGAGATCAGTCCGTCGCGCAACGACTTGGGGGCGACGAGCAGGCGTCGGTACGTCTCGCGGCGCGAGTAGCCGGACAGCCGGTTGAAGAGGTCGGAGAGGTCCGCGCCGACCTGCGGGTCGGCGGTGAGCAGGCCGAGGTCCTCGTAGAGCCGGGCCGTCTTCGGGTGGTAGTTGCCCGTGCCGACGTGGCAGTAGCGCCGCAGCGTCTCGCCCTCCTGGCGGACCACCAGCGACAGCTTGCAGTGGGTCTTCAGGCCGACGAGGCCGTACACGACGTGGCAGCCGGCCTCTTCCAGCTTGCGCGCCCACCGGATGTTGGCGTGCTCGTCGAAGCGGGCCTTGATCTCGACCAGGACGAGGACCTGCTTGCCCGACTCCGCGGCCTCGATGAGCGCGTCCACTATCGGCGAGTCGCCCGAGGTGCGGTACAGGGTCTGCTTGATGGCGAGGACGTCCGGGTCCATCGCCGCCTGCTCCAGGAAGGCCTGCACGGACGTCGAGAAGGAGTCGTACGGGTGGTGCAGCAGGACGTCCCGGCTGCGCAGCGCGGCGAAGATGTCCGGCGGGGACGCCGACTCGACCTCCGCGAGGTCGCGGTGGGTGCCTGCGATGAACTTCCGGTACTTCAGCTCGGGCCGGTCGAGGCCGTGGATGCGGAAGAGGCCGGTGAGGTCGAGGGGGCCGGGGAGCGGGTAGACCTCCGCCTCGGAGATCTTCAGCTCGCGCACCAGGAGGTCGAGCACCTCGCGGTCGATGGACTCCTCGACCTCCAGGCGCACCGGCGGCCCGAAACGGCGGCGCATGAGCTCCTTCTCCAGGGCCTGGAGCAGGTTCTCGGCGTCGTCCTCCTCGACTTCGAGGTCCTCGTTGCGGGTGAGCCGGAAGGCGTGGTGCTCCAGCACCTCCATGCCCGGGAAGAGCTCCTCGAGGTGGGCGCCGATGACGTCCTCGATGGGGACGTACCGGCCCGGCGAGCTCTCCAGGAAGCGGGACAGCAGCGGGGGCACCTTGACGCGCGCGAAGTGCTTGTGGCCGCTGACCGGGTTGCGCACGACGACCGCGAGGTTGAGCGAGAGACCCGAGATGTACGGGAAGGGGTGGGCGGGGTCCACGGCGAGGGGCGTGAGGACGGGGAAGATCTGGTGCCGGAAGAGGGTGAAGAGGCGGGCCTGCTCCTTCTCCGTCAGCTCGTTCCAGCGGACCAGGTGGATGCCCTCCTCCGCGAGGGCGGGGGCGATGTCCTCGTGGTAGGTCGCGGCGTGCCGGGCCATGAGCTCACGCGAGCGGGCCCAGATCATCTCCAGCACCTCGCGGGGCTGGAGGCCGGAGGCGGAGCGGGTGGCGACGCCGGTGGCGATGCGGCGCTTCAGTCCGGCCACCCGGACCATGAAGAACTCGTCCAGGTTGCTGGCGAAGATGGCCAGGAAGTTCGCCCGCTCGAGCAGGGGCGTGTCGGGGTCCTCGGCGAGTTCCAGGACCCGTTCGTTGAACGCGAGCCAGCTGCGCTCCCGGTCGAGGAAACGACCTTGCGGCAGCTGAGGGCCGTCGTAGGGGGCCTCCTCGTAGGTGTCGAGGTCGGCGTCGATGTCTGGCTCCAGATCGGAGACGACGGCAGCCACGGTGTGCGGGCGGTGCGCGGCTATGGAGCCCACGGAGGGCTGCGCGTGCTGGACCTCGGCCTGGGTGTCTGACTGGCTCATGAACCCATTCTTCCGCGCGAACAGCGAGACAGGCGCGTCGGAATGTGCGGGCGGGATCGCGGCGGAGCCTCCGTGGGGCTGATTTGCCTCGGGAGGCGGCGAAGGCTCGGGCACGGCGGGCTTCATTGACAGAGCGTTGCAAGGTCGTCTTAACCGACGGTTACGGCGACATGGCGTGCGGGATATCGGGGGGCGGCCCGCGAGGGTCGAAAGTGTTCGAATACCGTTCGAACGGACGAGTGAATGAACGGTGAGCGGGTGAACGGGAGTGGGGGATGGTGCGCGGAAAATCGTGCGGCGGATCGTGAACCGATCGGCGGGGCCGATCCGATGAGGTGTTGTGAGCGAGACGAGAAGCGACGGGGAGCTGCTGCGGGCCATCGCGGCGGACCGGGACCGTCCTGCCTTCGAGGAGCTGTACCGGCGGTACGCGCCCTGGCTGACCGCGCGCATGCGCGGCCGCTGTGCCGACGCGGGGATAGTCGACGACGTCGTCCAGGAGACGTTCCTCGCGGTGTGGCGCGGCACCGCCCGCCATCGCGAGGAGGGCTTCTCCGGCGACGCCGCCGGCTGGCTGTGGCGCATCGCCGCACGCCGGCTGGTCGACGCCGTGCGCGGCGACGGGGCGCGCGGCAGGCTGCGCCAGGCGCTGTCCCGGCTGCGCCACCGGGACGAGGCCTCGGCGGAGGAGCGCGTGCTCGCGGGGGTGGAGCACGGGGACCTCGCCGGGGCGCTCACCCGCCTCTCGCCGGAGCTGCGGGCCGTCCTGCAGGCGACCGTCATCGACGGGCTCACCACCCGGGAGGCGGCCGTCGTGCTCGGCATCCCGCCCGGCACCGTCAAGACGCGGGCCCTGCGCGCCCGCAAGCACCTGCGGGAGGCGCTGGCATGAGGCGGTACGTCCGCGGAAGAGACCCGCGCGCCCGCGTGGGCGACGAACGGCAGCCGAGGGAGGCACGGGCATGACGTGGCACGTCGCAGAAGAGGATCTGCGCGCCTACGCGCAGGGCGAGCTGTCCCCGCCGCTGCTGTGGTCCGCCGACGCCCATCTGACCGGATGCGCCGAGTGCCGGGCCCGGCTGGCGGAGGCCGCCGACCCGGTCGCGCTGGACGCCGGATGGGCACGGCTGGACGCCGAGCTGGACGCGCCGCGGCCCAGCCTGCTCGAGCGGACGCTGGTGCGGCTCGGGGTGGCCGACCACACCGCGCGGCTGCTCGCGGCGACCCCGGTGCTGCGCCGCTCCTGGCTGCTGTCGGTGCTGTTCCTGCTCGTCATGACGGTGCTGGCGGTGCGCCTCGCGGGCCAGCCCGCACTGTTCCTGGCGCTGGCCCCGCTCCTCCCGCTCGCCGGGGTAGCCCTGTCGTACGGCCCGTCCCTCGACCCGACCTACGAGATGGCCGTCGTCGCCCCGACACACGGCTTCCGGCTGCTCATGATCCGCACGGTCGCGGTGCTCACGGCGGGCCTGGCGCTCAACGGCCTGGCCACGCTGGCCCTGCCGGGATACGGGCTGCTGGCCCTGGCGTGGCTGCTGCCCGCGCTCGCCCTCACCGGCGCCGGCCTCGCGCTGACCGCCCGGCTGGGCCCGGTCCTCGGGCCCTCCCTGGTCGGCGTCGCCTGGGTGACGGTGCTGGCGGTGGCCCGCGTCCAGACGCCGCCGCACGACACGCTCGCCCCGTTCACTGCGGCGGGCCAGGGCGCCGCGGCCACGGTGGCGGTCCTCGCCGCTCTGCTGCTCCACCGGGTCCGCGACCGCTTCGACACCCGTCCCCTGGGCGGCTTCCCGGCCGACGGCGCCGGATGACCCGCCCTCCGTCGCGCCGAGCCCGCCCCCGACCTCCCGCCGGATCTCCAGGAGACCTCGCATGACCACCACGCCCACCCCGGGCCCCGCCTCCGGGTCCACGCCGGCCCCCGCCTCCGGGCCCGCCACCGTGACGGCCGTCGACCTGTCCCTGCGCTTCGGGGGGACCCGCGCCCTGGACGGCGTCTCGCTGCGGCTGGGCCGCGGCGTCACCGGGCTGCTCGGGCCGAACGGGGCGGGCAAGACGACCCTGTTGCGGGTGCTGGCCACGGCGGCGCCGCCGGACGGCGGGCGGTTCACCGCCCTCGGCCACGACCCCGGCACCGCCTCCGGACGCCTCGCCCTGCGCCGCACGCTCGGCTATCTGCCCCAGACCCCCGGATTCCACCCCGACTTCACGGCCTTCGACTTCGTCGACTACGTGGCGATCCTGAAGGAGCTCACCGACCGCGCCGCCCGGCACCGCGAGGTGCGCCGCCTGCTGGACGCCGTCGATCTCTCCGATGTGCGCGGCAAGCGCCTCAAGCGGCTCTCCGGAGGCATGCGGCAGCGCGTCGCCCTGGCCGCCGCGCTCCTCGGCGAACCGGGCTTCCTCGTGCTGGACGAACCGACCGTCGGTCTCGACCCCGAACAGCGCATGCGCTTTCGCGAGCTGATCGCCCAGGCCGGCGAGGGCCGCACCGTCCTGCTGTCCACGCACCAGACCGAGGACGTGGCGATGCTCTGCCACCGGGTGATCGTCCTGGCCGGCGGCCGTGTCCGCTTCGAGGGCACCCCGGCCGAGCTGACCGCCCGCGCCGCCGGCCGGGTCTGGAGCGGCGCCCGCCGCGACCCGGGCGCCCTGGCCGGCTGGCGCACCGGCGCCGGCACGTTCCGCAACGTCGGCGAACCGCCCGAGGGCGCCGACCTCGTCGAACCCACCCTCGAGGACGGCTACCTGCTCGTCCTCGACGGCGAGAGCGCGGTGGCGACGGCATGAGCGCCACGACCGCGACACTCGACGACCCCGCTCGCACGCTCGCCGAGCCGCCGCGCGAGGCCCGCCGCACCCGAGCCGTCCTCGGTCTCGCCCGCTTCGAGGCCCGCGAACTGCTGCATCAGGCCCCGGTGCCGGTGTTCTTCGCCCTGTACGTCGGCCTCGTCGTCCTGCGGCTGGTGAGCAGGGACGGCATGGACGCCTACCCGGTCCTCAACACGGTCGACCGGCGCAGCCAGGGGGCGCCGCTGCTGTTCGCCGTCGCCCTGCTCGTCTGCGTCAACGTGGCCGCGCTGCGCTCGCGCAAGCACGGCACCGTGCAGCAGTTCGGGGTCCTGGCCATGGAGCCGTGGCGGCGTGTCCTCGCACATCTGCTGTCCGTGGTGCCGTACGCGGCGCTGACCGCGGGCGTCGTCGCCGTCGAGTTCGGATGGGAGGCGCACAAGCCCGGAGCCATCGGGCACGGTTCGCTCGGAGAGCTCGCCGTCGCCCCGCTGACCGTGCTGTTCGCCGGGGTCGTCGGGGTGCTGCTGGCCCGACTGCTGCCCTCGTCGTTCGTCCCGCTGCTGTTCGTCATCGCCTTCTACGTCGTCGCGCTCCTCGCCTCGGCGGCCGGCGCCGAGGGCAAGCGGGCGGGCTGGCTCTCGCCGGTCGTCTTCGTCGCCGAGACGGGCGGCGATCCGGTGCCCTCCGATCTGCTGGGCCGCCCCGCCGGCTGGCACGCGCTGTACGTGACGGCGCTGTGCGTCCTGCTGGCCTGCGCGGCGCTGCTGAAGGCCGGCGGCCGCACCCGAGCCGTCAAGGCGGCGACGGCCCTCGCGCTGGCGGCTGTCGTGACCGGCGTGATCGGCCAGTCCTCGCAGGACACGGCGGCCCTGGCCGGGGCGCGCACGACGGCGTCCGACTCTCCGCAGAAGGTCCAATCGTGCACGACCGTCGAGGGCTCGCGGTACTGCGCGTTCCCCGAGTGGAGCGGGGTGCGGTCCGAGTGGGCCGGGGTCGTCGAACGGGTCCGCTCCCTCGCGGGCGGCGAAGCGGCGACCGCCTCCCTGACGGTCCGCCAGCACATCGACGCCCGGGGCGAAGTGGAGGTCGACGCCACCCTCACGCCCTCCACCGTCCCCGGCCAGGTCACGGTAGGCACCCGCTGGGGCGGCAACCGCGTCCCGGAGTTCGCCGTCGGCGTCGCCACCGTCCTGGTGGCCGGCGCCGAGGCGGCGACGGAGCAGGAGATGTGCCGCGACGCTCGCCCGATCACGATCATGTGGCTGGTCCTGGGCGCCGACCCGACGCCGTCGGACACCTTCCGGCGCGTGCGTCTGAGCGACAGCACGGAGGGCTCGGGCCTGGTCCTCGCGCCGACGAACGGACTGAGCATGACGGCGGCGCAGTCGACGGTGGTCCGCGAACTGTTGGCCCGTCCGCGCGCCGAGGTGAGCGCCCGGGTCAAGGCCCACTGGGCGGAACTGACGTCCACGGCGACGTCCCCGGCCGAGGCGGCGAAGCTGCTGGGGGTCGCGGCGCCGCACGAGACGGAGGCGCAGTCGTGCGAGGAGTGACGCTGCGGGCCCTCGCGGCGCCGGTGTGGCGCAGCCTTCCTTGGCGGGCGCTGATCGCGGCGGGCGGGCTGGGCCTGCTGCTGGCGAGCACCGCACGCCTGCCCGACCGGGCGCCGGATCCCGAGCTGGGCCGGCTGGTGCTGCGCCTCACGGCGCTCACCGGCGCCCTGGGCCTGGCCTTCCTGCTGGACGACCCGGCCCGGCGCACGACCGCGGCGACCCCGGTGGGCCGTGCCTCCCGGGCGGCCCTGCGCCTGGCGTTGGCCGCCCCCGTCGCGGCCCTGTGGTGGACGGCGGCCGTGCTCCTGGTGCCGGCCCCGAACCGCCCGGACCTGATCCCGGCCACCGTCGAAGCCGCGGCGACGGCGTGCGCGGCGCTCGCCCTGGCCACGCTCGCCGTCCGCTTCACGGAGGCGGCGGAGGTGGGCAGGGCAGCGGCCGTCCGGCTGGGAGCGGCGGCCGGAGCAGCGCTCCTGGTCCCCGACCGCTGGGGCCTGCTGGGCACACCGGCCGACCCCTGGTGGCAGGCGACGCAGCTCCGATGGGCGGCCGTGCTGGCGCTGGCGCTGACGCTGTGCGCGACGGGAACCGGCGAGCCGGTCCGGCGACGGTACCGAAGACCGGTCCGGCAGGCCCGCCCCCACCGGCAGCTGAGGCGGGACCGGACCAGCACCGAAGCGGCGCCCCCGGGGTGACCGACACCCGGGTGCGGACATGCCGGGCGCGCCCCGCCCGGTCTTCGCCCGCAGCCGGGAGGGATCACGTCTCGGTGCGGTACATCAGGTCCGTCTCATGGGTGAGGAAGCCCAGACGCTCGTAGACCGACACCGCCGCCTTGTTGTCGGCGTCGACGTACAGCATCGCGGTCGGCAGACCCTGTGCGGCGAGGTGCCGCAGGCCGATCGTGGTGAGGGCCTTGCCGAGGCCGCCGCCCTGCGCGCCGGGGGCCACGCCGAGGACGTACACCTCGCCGAGCTGCTCCTGGGCGTGGACCTTCGTCCAGTGGAACCCGACGAGCGTGTCGCCGCGGAAGGCGAGGAAGAATCCGGCCGCGTCGAACCAGGGCTCGGACCGGCGGTCGTCGAGGTCGCGCTGGGTGAGGGAGCCCTGCTCGGGATGGTGCGCGAAGGAGGCGGCGTTGACGGCGAGCCAGGCGGAGTCGTCCCGTCCGGGCACGAAGGGACGGACCGTCACACCCGCGGGCAGCACCGGGTCGGGCAGCTCCAGGTCGGTCAACGACCGCCGCATCTGCCGCAGTTCGCGGAACAGGGTCAGGCCGAGGACCTGGGCGAGGTGGCGGGCCGCGGAGTGGCCGCCGTGGGCCCACACCCGAAGCCGCTTGCCGGAGGCGGCGAGCAGGGCGGAGCCGAGCGCGCGCCCGTGGCCGTGGCCGCGGTGCGAGGGGTGCACGACAAGTTCGGCGGCGGGGGCCTCGACGGGGTCGGTGTCCTCGAGCTGGGCGTAGCCGACGAGTTCGTCCCCGACGGTCAGGACGAGATGGGAGACGCCCTCGCGGGATCCTCCGCGCAGCTGCAGCCGTCCCTGCTCGGACACCGCCTGCTGGCCGTCCGACCGGGCGGCCTCGGCGAGCAGGGCGAGGACGGCCTCGGTCTGTCCGGGGGAGAGCGCGGAGTGGGTCTCGATGGATCGGGAGCCGGGGAGCCGTGCGGTGTCGTCGCTGGTCATGCGTCGAGGGTAAAGGGCGGTTGCCACAAAACGGGGGCAAAGGACAGGGCAAGGGGAAACCAGGTTGTAACCACGAACCCCCTGTCGCGCTACGCGCGTTGACCTTAGGCTGCGCCGGACGGGAGCCACCGCATTCCAGCCGATCCACAGGGGGGCGCATGCCAGCCACTTCCCAGCCGCAGCCGAGCGACAGACGCGGCCGCCGCCGTACGTACCGTCTTGTCGCGGCCTCCGCCGTTCTCGCCACCGCGGGCGCCCTCGCCGCCGCGCTTCCGGCGGACGCTCACGAGGGCAAGCACTCCAAGCCGCGGCCCAGCCGCTACCAGGACGTGCAGCTGCTGTCCTTCAACGACCTGCACGGCAACCTCGAGCCGCCGTCCGGTTCCTCCGGCCGCGTCACCGAGCTGCAGCCGGACGGCACGACGAAGACCATCGACGCGGGCGGCGTGGAGTACCTGGCCACGCATCTGCGCGAGGCCCGCAAGGGCAACGCCTACTCGATCACCGCGGCCGGCGGCGACATGGTCGGCGCCTCCCCGCTGATCTCGGGCCTCTTCCACGACGAGCCCACCATCGAGGCGCTGAACAAGCTCGACCTGGACGTCACGTCCGTCGGAAACCACGAGTTCGACGAGGGCGCCAAGGAGCTGGGCCGGCTGCAGAACGGCGGCTGTCACCCGACGGACGGCTGCTACAACGGCAAGAAGTTCCGGGGCGCCGACTTCCCGTACCTCGCGGCGAACGTCCTGAACGAGAAGTCCGGCAAGCCGATCCTGAAGCCGTACTGGGTGTGGAAGAAGAAGGACGTCAAGATCGGCTTCATCGGCGTGACGCTGGAGGACACTCCGGGCGTGGTGTCCGCCGAGGGCGTCAGGGGCCTCAAGTTCAAGGACGAGGTCGAGACGATCAACAAGTACGCCAAGGTGCTGCAGAAGCAGGGCGTGAAGTCGATCGTGGCGCTGATCCACGAGGGCGGTCTGCCCGCCTCGGGCTCCTACAACTACAACTGTGACTCGCCGGGCGCGGGCGCCGGGATCTCCGGCCCGATCGTCGACATCGCGAAGAACGTCACGCCGGCGGTGGACGCGCTGGTGACGGGCCACACGCACGCGGCCTACGCCTGCACGATCCCGGACCCGTCGGGCAAGCCGCGCACGGTCACCTCGGCCGCGTCCTTCGGCCGTCTGTACACGGACACCACGCTGACGTACGACCGCTACACGGGCGACATCGCGCGCACGGCGGTCAAGTCGGCGAACCACGTGGTCACCCGGACCGTCGCCAAGGCGCCCGACATGACCGAGCTGATCACCCGGTGGAACACCCTGGCGGCGCCGATCGGCAACCGCGCGATCGGGTACATCTCCGCGGACGTCCCCAGCACGGGCACCGAGTCCCCGATGGGCGACCTCATCGCGGACGCCCAGCTCTGGTACGGCAAGAAGCTCGACGCGGACACGGACCTCGCGCTGATGAACCCGGGCGGCGTGCGCGCCGGCCTCACCTACGCGGCCAAGGGCGCGGAGGGCGACGGCGTGGTCACCTACGCCGAGGGCTTCACCGTGCAGCCGTTCTCCAACACCGTGAACCTGCAGAACTTCACCGGCGCCCAGCTGATCCAGGTGCTCAAGGAGCAGGTGAGCGGCACGAACACGAGCGCGCCGAAGATCCTGCAGCCGTCCGCCAACCTCACGTACACGCTGGACATGACGAAGACCGGCGCGGACCGTGTCGTCGCGGACTCCGTGAAGCTGAACGGGGCGGCGGTCGACCCGGCCGCGACCTACCGCGTCGCGACGAACAGCTTCCTCGCGGGCGGCGGCGACGGCTTCCCGACGCTGGGCCAGGGTACGAACGACCTCGTCGGCGCCGACGACCTGTCGGCCCTCGAGCAGTACCTGCTCGCCAACTCCTCGGCGGCGGGCCCGATCGCGCCGCCGGCGACGAACCGGATCACGATCGTGAAGTAGCGCCCGGCGCTCCCTGATCGGAGACCGAGCGCTCCTTCCTGCCGGAGCACTCCGTGACAAGAGGCGGCCGCGTCACCGACGCGGCCGCCTCTTCGGCGTACGGGGACCGGGTCGCCCGTGCCGCGGGGACGGTTCAGGACGCGCTGGGGGTCCAGCCGGCGAGCCAGTCCGCGACCTCCTGGCCGGCGGCCTGGGCGTCCGTCAGATGGGGGCGCTCCGTGCTCGCGGCGCCCGCGCCGGGACCCTTGTTCTGGTACTCGGCGAACCGGTCGTCCTTCCAGTGGAAGCCGCTCATGTCGGTCCAGGGCGCGGTCCTGATCGCGGCGCTCAGCGTGCTGTTGCGGACGGTGGTCTGCGGGTCGAGGCTCGCGTCGCCGCCGGCGTGCCAGGGGCGGCCGAGGTAGAAGGCGCGGTCGGAGACGTCCCCGCCGATCGTGCTGTCGGAGATCAGGATGCCCTTGCGTCCGGCGGCCGTGCTGGGGGCGGTGACATAGCCGGCCGAGGCGCCGTTGAAGCGCTTCTTCAGCGTGATGACGGACTTGTCGATCACGGCGGTGGCACGGCCGAAGATGAAGTCGACGTTGCCGACGACGTAGGAGTTCCTCATGTAGACGCGGCCGAGCCTGTCCTTGGACGCGGTGTCCAGCAGCAGGGTGTCCTGGTCGCCGCTGACGATGATGCCGTCCAGGAAGACCTTGTCGGAGGCGGTGCGCAGGGCGACCGCCTGGCCGGCGATGTCCTGGTGGGCGCCCTCGTCGAAGTCGTTGGAGATGGTCAGGTTGCGGGCCTGGAAGTCGTCCGCCTCGACGGCGACGGTCGCGCTGCCGCCGGTGCCGTACGTGCCTCCGCCGGGTTTGGGGGTGCCCGAGGCGTTGTCGTAGACGATCGTGGTGTCCTTGCGGCTGCCGCCGGTGCCCTGGATGGTGACGTGCGGCTTGTTGCTCGGCACCTTCACCAGCTCGCGGTACGTGCCCGGCTTCACGGCGATCACCACGCGCGAGGGGTTGTTCGCCGGTACGGCGTTCACGGCGGCCTGCACGGTTGTGTACTGCCCGCTGCCGTCCTTGGCCACGGTGAGCGTGGTGGCGGCGGCCGTCTTCGTGGTGGCGGCGGTCGCGGCCGCCTTCGTGCCGATCGAACTGCGCGGTCCCGTGCCCGACTTGAGGAGCGCCGGGACGTCGGCCGCCTTGTCGAGGGTGTACGCGTAGTACGTCTTCGGGTTCCAGGCCGCGCCCGGCCCGCCGCTCTCGTTCCTGCCGCTCGTGCCGGAGAACACGTTGCCGCGCTGGACGAGGGTGGCCGTCGCGTCCCG
This sequence comes from Streptomyces sp. NPDC001027, assembly GCF_040299045.1. Classification (NCBI taxonomy): domain Bacteria; kingdom Bacillati; phylum Actinomycetota; class Actinomycetes; order Kitasatosporales; family Streptomycetaceae; genus Streptomyces; species Streptomyces sp. NPDC001027. The sequence goes on along the minus strand of NZ_JBEPBI010000041.1, from coordinate 12,757 downwards.
GACGACGGGGTTGGCCATGCCCTGGAAGTAGGAGTTCTCCAGCACCATGTTCGTCTTGCCGCGGGAGTAGTTGCCGTACGAGGACTTGATGTCGGTCCCCGCCGCGTCCTCCAGGAAGTTGTTGTACAGGTGCGCGTGGGCGACGTTGTCCGTGGAGGGGTTGCGCTGCTCGGTCTCGCGGACCCAGTTGTGGTGGATCGTGATGTCGGCGGTGACGTTCGGGGTCCAGCCGATGCCGAAGGCCTTGTTCTCCTGACTGAGTTTGTTCCAGGACACCGTCAGGTAGGTCGTGTCCTTGCGGCTGTCGATGAGCCCGTCGGCCATGTGGCGGATGTCGTTGTGGTCGATCCAGACGTGGTGGGCACCGTCCATCTGGATGCCGTCGAAGTCGTGTTCCTTGTCGTTCCAGACGCCCTGGTAGGCGTCCCGGATCGTCAGGTTCCGGATGATCACGTTGTGGACGCCCTGGCCGAGGAAGAAGCCGCCGCCGACGATCTGCCCGGAGGTCCCGGACCCGACGATCGTCTTGTCCGACTGGACCCTGATCTCCTTGCCGACCGGATTCATGGTGATCGCAGCCGCCACGACGATGACGTACGGCTCGCTGGCGGTCGCGTACCTCTCCAGGTCGGCGAGGGTCTTCACGGTGACGGTCTTGCCGTCGCGGCCGCCGTAGGTGCCCTTCTGCCCCAGGGCGTCGACCGAGGCGAAGCCGTCGGCGGAGGCGGTCGCCCAGGCGGGGGCGGCGGTCGCGGCCGACGCCGTGTGCTGCGCGGCGCTGCCGAAAGCGCCCAGATCCGTGCCGTAGGCGAGAGCGCAGGCCGCGGTCAGCGTGAGGGGGACGCCCAGCGCGAGGACCTTGCCGCGCTTGCGGTGCCGACGCCTGGGCGTGCCGTTGAAATCGCTCATGTGCGGGATTCCGTTCCGTGGAGGAGGACCACCCGTGGGGGGTTCGGGACGTGGCATGGTCGCCGCACGGAACGGAAAGGTTGCCGAGGAAGCCTCAGGAGATCGCCGACACGTCTCCCGGCGTCTCCGGCGGAGGGACCGGCGCCCCCGGCATCCGCACCGTCGCCACCGTGCCGCCGCCGTCGGCCCGCTCCAACGTGACCTGACCGCCCGCCTCTTCCACGGTGCGGGCCACGATCGACAGACCGAGACCGGAGCCGGGCAGCGCCCGCGCGCCGGGGGAGCGCCAGAAGCGGTCGAAGACGTGCGGGAGTTCGTCTTCCGGGATGCCGGGCCCGTGGTCGCGCACGGTCAGCGTCCCGTCGACGAGGCGGACGTCGATGGCGCCGCCCTCGGGGCTGAACTTCACCGCGTTGTCCAGGATGTTGACCACCGCCCGCTCCAGCGCGGCCGGCTCCGCCCGGGTGTACCAGGACTCCAGCGACGCGGTGATGGTCAGCTCCGGCCCGCGCAGCCGGGCCCGGCGCAGCGCCGACTCCACGGTGTCCTCGAACGACACCACCTGCACGCGCTCGCCGCGCTGCCCCTCCGCACGGGACAGCTCCTGGAGGTCGCCGATGAGCGACGCCAGTTCGGTCATCTGCGCCTTCACGGAGGCGAGCAGGGCCTTGCGGTCCGCCTCGGGGATCGGACGGCCCGTCTCCTCGCTGCGGGTCAGGAGCTCGATGTTGGTGCGCAGGGAGGTCAGCGGGGTGCGCAGCTCGTGGCCGGCGTCCGCGATCAGCTGCTGTTGCAGCTCGCGGGAGTCGGCGAGGGAGGCGGTCATCGAGTTGAAGGAGCGGGAGAGCCGGGCGATCTCGTCGTCGGTCTCGTCCTCCACGGGGATCCGGATGCTCAGGTCCTCCGTCCTGGCCACGTGCTCGACGGCCTCGGTGAGCCTGTCGACGGGCCGCAGCCCCGCCCGGGCGACCGCGAGACCGGCGGCGCCGGCGCCGACGACCCCGACACCGGAGACGAGGAGCAGCAGAAGTGCCAGGTCGTTGAGGGTGGACTGGGTGTTCTTCAGAGGAAGCGCGATGAGGAGGGCGGCGTTGGAGGTGCTCTGCGAGGCGGTGTCGGCGACCGTCAGTCCCGGCAGGATGAGGACGCGTACGTCGTTGCCCTCCGAGTCGGTGCCGTTGCGGAACCTCCCGCGGGTGTCGCCTCCCTGCGCGATGAGCTTCCTGTCGGCCTCGGTCACCTTGACCATGCCGGCGGAGAACGGCGTCACACAGGACTTTCCGTCCTCCGTGACCATCTGGTAGTAGGTGGTGCGCGGCGGCCCGTTGCCGGTGTCCAGCGGCGCCTGCGTGGTGCAGTTGTTGACCGCGGACCTGGCCTGGTCCTGGAGCCGCGGCGTGCTCAGGGACTTCTCGAGATCCTGGTCGACCTGGTCGTACAGCTTCCCCTGCACGATGAACCAGCAGGTCACCGAGACCGCCGCCACCGCGAACGCCACAGCGGCGGCGACCAGCATCGACAGCCGGGCCCGGATGGGCAGGGTCCGCAGCCGCCGGACGACCCTGTTCACTCGGCCCCGCCCTGCCGCAGCACATACCCGACCCCTCGCACGGTGTGCACGAGGCGCGGCTCACCGCCCGCCTCGGTCTTGCGGCGCAGGTACATCACGTACACGTCCAGCGAGTTGGACGACGGCTCGAAGTCGAAGCCCCAGACCGCCTTCAGGATCTGTTCGCGGGTGAGGACCTGGCGCGGGTGCGCCATGAACATCTCCAGCAGGGTGAACTCCGTGCGGGTCAGTTCGACCGGCCGCCCGCCCCGCGTCACCTCCCGCGTCGCGAGGTTCATGCGCAGGTCGGCGAAGGCGAGGGCGTCGTCCTCCTGCGCCGCGCCCGCGCCGGACGCCGCCGCGTAGGAGCTGCGGCGCAGCAGGGCCCGGACGCGGGCGAAGAGCTCGTCGAGTTCGAAGGGCTTGACCAGGTAGTCGTCGGCGCCCGCGTCGAGCCCGGTGACGCGGTCGCCCACCGTGTCACGGGCCGTCAGCATCAGGATGGGGGTGGTGTCGCCCGCGCCCCGGATGCGGCGGGCCGCCGTCAGGCCGTCCATGCGCGGCATCTGGATGTCCAGGACGACCAGGTCGGGCCGGTAGAGCGTCGCCTTCTCCAGCGCGTCCACGCCGTCCACGGCGACCTGCGTGCCGTAGCCCTCGAAGGCGAGGCTGCGCTGGAGGGCCTCGCGGACCGCCGGCTCGTCGTCGACGATCAGGATGCGCTGGGTGTCACGGTCGCCTTCGGCGGGGCTCATGGGCGTGGATTCCTCGGGTGCGGTGGGACGACGGGGAGGCTGGTCCTGCTGGACGCGGTGAGCGTCCTCAGCCTCGCACGGTTCCCGTCGGGCGCGTAGGGGCGTGGGGAGCGGGCGCGGCGGTCGGGGCGGGGTCAGCCGCGCAGCGCCGCGAGCCGGTTCAGCGGAACCTTGCGCACGTGCGGCCGCCCGGCCGGGGCGCGCAGACCGGTCAGCTGCGGGGGCGGGGCCAGCTCCGGCGCGCGGGTCGCCGCGTTCTGCGCGTGCAGCTCGTGCGCCACGTCGAGGGCCAGCCCGAGGTCGGCCGCACCGCATCCGGTCACCGTGTGCGAAACCTGCTTGATCATGACGTGCTCCCTGGCTCGGTCGGAGGGCGGTTCAGCTGTCGGAGCCGCCCGCCCGCAGCGTGGCGAGGTCGGACTTGACGGTGTTGATCGGGATGGCGAATCCGAGGCCGACGCTGCCGGCGTCGGAGGAGGACGAGTCGGCCGCGGCGGAGTACATCGCGGAGTTGATGCCGATGATGTCGCCCGCGGCGTTGATGAGGGCGCCGCCGGAGTTGCCGGGGTTGAGGGAGGCGTCCGTCTGAAGCGCCTTGTACGTCGTGGTGGACTGGCCGGTGTCGCCGTTGAACTGCCGGCCGCCGAACTGGAACGGCCAGTTGCCCTCCCCGCCGCCCTGCTGCTGCCCCTGGTTCTCGTCGGTGGAGACGGTCACGTCGCGGTCGAGCGCGGAGACGATGCCGCTGGTGACGGTGCCGGTCAGGCCCTCGGGAGAGCCGATCGCCACGACGGTGTCACCGACCTTGACCCCGTCGGAGTCGCCGAGGGTCGCCGCCTTCAGGCCGGAGGCGTTCTCCAGCTTGATGAGCGCGAGGTCCTTCTTGCTGTCCGTGCCGACGACCTTGGCGGTGTACGACTTGCCGTCGCTGGTGGTCACCTTGATCGAGTTCGCGCCGGAGACGACGTGGTTGTTGGTGACGACCTCGCCGCCGCTGGTGATGATCACGCCGGACCCGGTGGACGTCCCGTTGCTGAGCGTGGCGCTGACCTCGACGACGCTCGGGCTGACCGCGGCCGCGATGGTGGCCACGTCGCCCGTCTTGCTGGAGGGCACCACGCTGGTGGTGGTGGACGTGGCGACTGCCTGGTCCTTGCCGGTCAGCTCCTGTATGCCGTAGGCGGTGCCGCCCCCGATGGCGGCCGCGACGATCGCCACCGCGGCGAGCAGCGCGAACGGACCGCGGTTGCGCCTCTTCCTGGCGTGCGGAGCGGGCTCGGCGGCCGGGGGAGCGAGGAGAGCGGTTCCGCCGCCGCCGTGGCCGTCGCCGGCCGGGGCCGTCCGGGCCTGCCATCCGGCGGCGGGGTCGACCGTGGGCTGCTGTGCGGTCTGCTGCTGCGGCGCCGGCTGCTGAGCGCTCTGCAGCGGGTCGTGGGCGGCGGGCCGGTAGGCGGGCGGGGGCGGCCACTCCGGGTTCACCGGGGAGGGGGCCATCGGGGAGGGGGCCGCCGGCGACGGGACCGCCGACGACGGAGCCGCCGACGACGGAGCCGCCGGGGAGGAGGCGTGCTGCTGGGCGCCCTCGTACGGGGCCTGGTACGGGTTCTCGTACTCGCCGCTGCGGCGGATGCTCTCGGTCATGGAAGGAAGCTTGTCGCTCGACCATGAGAGCTTCCTGAGTGCTCCCTGAGAAGCCCGGCAGAACCTCGTCTGCCCGATATAAAGCCGGACACGGCGGTTGCGCGAGGTCTCTCAGACAAACCTCATGAAGGCCGTCCCGGCACGTGCGCGCCCTGCCCGCCGCGCGGGCCGCCGAGCGAGGGGGCGCTACTCGCAGCCGCAGGACCGCCGCGCCACCAGACGGGAGGGGAACACCTTCAGGCGCTCGCGCCGGGACCCCGCGACCCGCAGACCGTCGTCCAGGACGAGGTCGACGGCGGCCCGGGCCATCGCCGAGCGGTCCGAGGCGATCGTCGTCATGGGCGGGTCGGCCAGGGCCGCTTCCTTGATGTCGTCGAAGCCGATGACCGCCAGCTCGCCGGGGACGTCGATGCGCAGCTCGCGCGCCGCGCGCAGCAGGCCGATCGCCTGGTCGTCGGTGGAGCAGAAGACGGCCGGCGGCCGGTCAGGGCCCGCCAGCAGCTTCAGGGAGACGCGGTAGGCGTCGTAGCGGTTGTAGGGGGCCTCGAAGAGCCGGCCCTCCGTGCTGATCCCGGCCTCGTCCATCGCGCGCCGCCAGCCCTCGACGTGGTCGGAGACCGGGTCGCCGACGGAGGGGGTCTCGGCGGTGCCGCCGACGCAGGCGACGTACGGGTGGCCGTGCTCGAGGAGGTGGCGGACGGCGACCTGGGCGCCGCCGAGGTCGTCGGTGACGACGGCGACGTCGTCGATGGCCTCCGGACGCTCGTGCAGCAGTACCACGCGCGCGTCCCAGGCGTCGATCTCGGCGGCCGCCTGGTCGTTCAGCGCGTGGCTGACGAGGATGAGGCCGGAGACCCGCATCCCGAGGAACGCCCGCAGATAGTGGACCTCGCGCTCGGCGACGTAGTCGGTGTTGCCGACCAGCACCATCTTCCCGCGCTCGGAGGCGGCCTGCTCGACCGCGTGCGCCATCTCGCCGAAGAAGGGCTGACGGGCGTCCGGGATGATCAGGCCTATGAGATCGGTGCGTCGGGACGCCATCGCCTGGGCGACCCGGTCCGGCCGGTACCCCAGCTCCTTGATGGCGGCGAGGACACGCTCGCGCGTGGCCGGGGCGACCGGCCGGGGTCCGTTGTTGATGACGTAACTGACGACGGCGGTCGAAGTCCCCGCCAGCCGCGCCACATCATCCCGAGTCACCTTTGCCACGCGCGGAGTCTACGCGGATGGACCGGCTCTGGGCAGGGCGTGAAGAACCTTCCGCTTGCGGAAGCAACGCCCTGTCCGAGCAGGTGCGGGGCCTACTGGCGGGTACTACGCCTCCGCCGGGACCTCGGTGGCGTCCAGGGCGGACGCGTTGTCCGACTCGCCCGTCTTTGCCTGGTCCGGCCGGTCCGTCTTCGCCTTGGTCTCGTCCGCGGAGCGTTCCCCCTTCTCAGGGGTAACGAATCGATAACCGACGTTCCGGACGGTTCCGATCAGCGACTCGTGCTCCGGGCCCAGCTTGGCCCGCAGCCGCCGTACGTGGACGTCGACCGTGCGGGTGCCGCCGAAGTAGTCGTAGCCCCAGACCTCCTGGAGCAGCTGTGCGCGCGTGAACACCCGGCCCGGGTGCTGGGCCAGGTACTTCAACAGCTCGAACTCCTTGAAGGTGAGGTCCAGGACCCGCCCCTTCAGCTTCGCGCTGTACGTCGCCTCGTCGACCGACAGGTCGCCGTTGCGGATCTCCATCGGGGAGTCGTCGTTGACGATCTGCTGGCGGCCCATGGCCAGCCGCAGCCGCGCCTCGACCTCGGCCGGTCCGGCGGTGTCCAGGAGCACGTCGTCGATGCCCCAGTCGGCGGTGACCGCGGCGAGGCCGCCCTCGGTCACCACGAGGACGAGCGGACAGCCGGGCCCGGTGGAGCGCAGCAGCTGGCACAGGCTGCGCACCTGGGGCAGGTCTCGACGTCCGTCCACGAGGATGACGTCGGCGCCCGGGGTGTCGACGAGCGCGGGGCCTTCCGCCGGGGCCACGCGCACGTTGTGCAGCAGCAGGCCGAGGGCCGGCAGCACTTCCGTCGAGGGCTGGAGAGCGTTGGTCAGGAGCAGCAGAGAACTCATATGTCTGGTTCCTCCTCGGTCCCTGCGTGGGGCCCCTCCCACGCTTGGGGGCGGTGGGGGAGTTCTTGCGGCACTGCGGTCGGCGCGGCACTGCACGAAAACTGCGTTCCCGGCACCCTTACACCCACGTTCACCTGGCGTTTCCCGCTCGGTGGCCGTTCGTATACAGCGTGTCCGAAAGCACAAAAGGACCCGGGGGCTGCGCTGCCCGAGTCCTCTGTCCAGCAGAATAGCCCACATGAGCAGCGGTCCGGCAGGTCATGTGGTGCGTTCCACCGTTCGTCCGCATCGCGAGACGGGCGCCTCTGCACCATTGCGGACGTTTCTGCCCACCGCCGACGGGGTTTCCATCGATTTCGTATACGAACCGGGTGCGGCCGTATACGACGCCGCCGAGTCATCCGCGCGTCACCCGGTGTTCGCCGTCGCACACGGGTTCACCGGCGACGTGGACCGGCCGCACGTCCGGCGGGTGGCGTCCGTCCTCGCCCGGCACGGGGCCGTCGTCACGTTCTCCTTCCGCGGGCACGGCCGCTCCGGCGGGCACTCCACCGTGGGCGACCGCGAAGTCCTCGACCTGGCCGCCGCGGTGGACCGGGCCCGCTCGCTCGGGCACGCGCGCGTGGTCACCGTCGGCTTCTCCATGGGGGGATCGGTCGTCCTGCGGCACGCGGCGCTGCACCCGGGCACGGTCGACGCCGTGGTCTCGGTGAGCGCCCCCGCCCGCTGGTACTACCGCGGCACGGCGCCCATGCGCCGGCTGCACTGGATGGTGACCCGCCCCGAGGGCCGTCTCGTCGGTCGCTACGGCTTCCGCACCCGCATCCACCGCCGCGACTGGGACCCGGTTCCGTTGTCCCCGGTGGAGGCGGTCCCGCGGATCGCCCCGGCGCCGCTGCTGATCGTGCACGGCGACCGGGACGGCTACTTCCCGCTCGACCACCCCCGGATGCTGGCGGAGGCCGCCGCCGGACACGGCGAACTCTGGCTGGAGCACGGCATGGGCCACGCCGAGCACGCGGCCGGCGAAGGCCTGCTGACCCGCATCGGGGACTGGGCGGTCGCCCGGGCGGGCTAGCCTGACCGTGTACACAGCCGATCGATTGAGGAACCCATGCCCCAGGTCACGGTGCGCTACTGGGCCGCCGCGAAGGCCGCGGCCGGCATCGCCGAGGAGCCGCAGGAAGCGGCCACGCTCGCCGAGGCGCTCGACTCCGTACGCGAGCGACACCCCGGAGAACTCGTGCGTGTCCTGCAGCGATGCTCGTTCCTCGTCGACGGTGACCCCGTGGGCACCCGCGAACATGAGACGGTACGGCTGGCCGACGGCGGCACGGTCGAGGTGCTCCCGCCGTTCGCAGGAGGGTGAGATGACCGACCAGCCGTACGACCATCAGGGTTACCCGGGCCACCAGGGGCATCAGGGCCATCAAGGGCATCAGGGCCAAGAGGGTTATCAGGCTCAGGGCCCGGAGGGTTACGGGAGCCAGGACGGCCACCAGGCGCACCAGCAGCACCAAGGGCGCCAAGGGCAGCCGGGGCACGACCCGTACGCCCACCATGCCCACCGGGCGCACCAGCCTCACCAGGCGCAGCAGCAGGCGTGGCCGGGGCAGCAGCAGGGGTACGACGATCCGCAGGCGCACCTCCAGTACACGCAGCAGTGGCAGGGGCAGACCTGGGAGACGAGCGTCCAGCCGCCGGTCAGCGCCGCCGACCCCGCCCTGGCCGCCGACCCGGCCAGAACCGCGTACCTGCCGCCGCAGACGGGCGGAGCCCCCGCGTACGGGAGCCCGCAGGCCGGCTACGGAGATCCGGCGGCCGCCGTGCCCCCGGCACAGGAGCACCGCGACCCGGCGGACGGGGCGGACGGCCGGCACTCCGCCGTGGCCCACCAGCCCCAGCCCACGGGCGGCACCGGCTCTGGCTACGGCCCCGCCACGATGGCCGGCAACGCCCGGGTCACCGACGCCCAGCGGGCCCGGCAGGAGGGCCGCTCGCCGATCATCGAGCCGGGCATACAGCCCGCCGCGCTCACCGCGCTGCTCGGTCTGCTGCTCTCCGGCACGGCGGCGATCGGCTCGTACGCCCTGCTCGTCCCGCTCGTCGTCCTCCAGGCCGTGACGGCCGCGGGCTGGTTCCGGCTGAACGGCATGTGGCCCGCCCGGCAGGGCATCGCCCTCGCCTTCCTCGGCGCGCTCGTCGCCGACGCGGTGCTTCTCGCCGCCGGCCGGGAGCACGCGCCCGCGGCCATCCTCGGCACCCTGGGCGTCTGGGTCCTGCTCTGCCTCATCCTCCAGCTGCGCTCGCACGCCGATCCCGACGAGCGCATGTACGGGCTGATGGCGACCGTCACCTCCAGCGCGCTGGCCGTCCTCGCCGCCGGCCACCTCGGCGCCGATCCGGACGCGGTCTCGGTCGGCGCGGCCGCGGTGGCGGTGGCCGTCGTCGCCCGGGCGCTGCCGCTGCCGACGCCGGCCTCCGTCGTGGTGTCCCTGCTCGCCGCGGCGGGAGCGGGCATCGCGGTCGGCGGGATGACCGGGCTGGGCGCGGGGGGCGCGCTGCTCGGCGCGGGCGCGGCGGTCTGCGCGCTCATCGGCCACCGGGTCGCGAGCTACGACTACCCCTCCCGCTTCGTGCACTTCACGGCGGGCGTGGCCCTGCCGCTGGCCGCGGCGGCGCCCGCGGTGTACGTGCTGGGACGGGCGCTGGCATAGCAAGTCGCGTCAGAAGCGAGTCAGAAGCGAGTCAGAAGCGAGTCAGAAGCGCGTCAGAGGCAGGAGCAGCCAGCAGGTAAGAGCGGTAAGGGTCTGTCACAGGTGATCGACAATCCGGCGGCGGGCCTTTCCCCGAGGGTTACCTTGAACCGTTGTCAATGAACTGTTCAGGTCGTCCGGTGGGGGAATATCCGTCATGCGTGCACTCCGCATACTTCTGGTCGTCGTCGTGGTCCTGGGCGGCCTGTTCGTGCTCGCGGACCGTCTCGCCGTGAACTTCGCGGAGGGCGAGGTGGCGGACAAGCTCAAGGCGCACGAGGGCCTCGCGGCCGCGCCGGACGTGTCCATCAAGGGCTTCCCGTTCCTCACCCAGGTCGTCGGCGGCTCGCTGGACGACGTCGAGGTGGGCATCAAGGACTACCAGGCGGCGACCGGCGCCAGCGGTCGGACGATCCGCATCGGAGACCTCCAGGCGGACATGAAGGGCGTCGAGTTCTCCGGCGACTACAGCTCCGCGACCGCCGCGAGCGCCACCGGCACCGCGTCGATCACCTACGCCGAGCTGCTGAAGACGGCCAAGTCCGAGCCGACCGAGGTGGTGCGGGGCGTCACCGCGAACGTCGTCGGCCTCTCGGACGGCGGCAACGGCAAGATCAAGGTCGCCGTCGAGGCCACCGTCCTCGGCGCCAAGCTGCCGCAGCCCGTGTACGTGCTGAGCACGGTCACCGTCCAGGGCGACACCGTCCGCGTGCACGCCGACTCCCTGCCGAGCTTCGGCGGGGTCCGGGCGGCCGAGAACGAGGTGCGCTCGATCACCGACTTCCAGCAGAAGATCGACGACCTGCCCGGCGGCATCAAGCTCGACAAGGTCCAGGCGGGCAAGGACGGCGTCGAGATCTCGGTGAAGGGTTCGAACGTCAGGCTGGCCGGGTAAGGCAGGCAGGACGCCGACGGCCGCGCCGCCGAAGCGGGAGGGGCCGTCGATGGACGGCAGATGTCCGACAGGCGAGACGCGAGCGTCCGCGCGGCAGATGTGACGACGGATACAAGCGCACGGAACCCGTGTCCCCACGGTCCGGGCGCTTCTTCGTTCTCGACATGCGGACGATCGCGTCTCACTATGCGGAGCGTTGATGACATGGCCGCCTGTACGTCCCTACGATCGACGGCATGATGCAGCGACAGGCGGATCTCACGAAGCGGCGGGCAGTAGACCTGTGCCGCGTCGCCGCCATGCTCTGTCGCCCCTTCTGAGCGGAAGCGCCGCCGGCCTTCCGCGTCTCCCCGCCCTCTTCCGAGGGCATCCGTGCGCCGGCCGCCGGCGAGTCCCGGTCGCGCACCCCTCTTTCTTGCACACCCCCGCCGTAACTGCCCCGGAGGAGAACGAGCATGAGCCGCAGCGACGTCCTGGTCGACGCCGACTGGGTCGAGGCCAACCTCGACAACGCCGACATCGCCATCGTCGAGGTCGACGAGGACACGTCCGCGTACGAGAAGAACCACATCAGGAACGCGATCCGGATCGACTGGACCCAGGACCTCCAGGACCCGGTCCGCCGTGACTTCGTCGACCAGGAGGGCTTCGAGAAGCTCCTGTCCGCGAAGGGCATCGCCAACGACACGCTGGTGATCCTCTACGGCGGCAACAACAACTGGTTCGCCTCCTACGCCTACTGGTACTTCAAGCTGTACGGCCACGAGAACGTCAAGCTCCTCGACGGCGGCCGCAAGAAGTGGGAGCTGGACGCCCGCGAGCTGGTCGAAGAGGTGCCCGAGCGCGCGACGACCGACTACAGGGCCAAGCCGCAGAACACGGCCATCCGCGCCTACCGCGACGACGTCGTGGCGGCCATCGGCGTCCAGAACCTGGTCGACGTCCGCTCGCCCGACGAGTTCAGCGGCAAGCTGCTCGCTCCCGCGCACCTGCCGCAGGAGCAGTCGCAGCGTCCGGGTCACGTCCCGTCCGCCCGCAACATCCCGTGGTCGAAGAACGCCAACGACGACGGCACGTTCAAGTCGGACGACGAGCTGAAGGAGCTCTACGCCGACGAGCAGGTCGACCTGGCCAAGGACACCATCGCGTACTGCCGCATCGGCGAGCGCTCGGCCCTGACCTGGTTCGTGCTGCACGAGCTGCTGGGCGTGGAGAACGTCAAGAACTACGACGGCTCCTGGACCGAGTACGGCTCCCTGGTCGGCGTCCCGATCGAGCTCGGCGCCAACAAGTAATCCCACCCGACCGACCTTCTGGTCAGACCCCTCTGGAGAAACACATGTGTGGAGCGAAGGCCGGCGGCCCGGACGCCTCGACGATCAAGCCCGGTGAGACCACGATCCAGGGTCAGGTGACCCGGGACGGCGAGCCGGTGACGGGCTACGTCCGTCTGCTGGACTCGACCGGCGAGTTCACCGCGGAGGTCCCGACCTCCGCCACCGGACAGTTCCGCTTCTACGCGGCCGAAGGCACCTGGACCGTCCGCGCTCTCGTGCCCGGCGGCACCGCCGACCGCACGGTGGTCGCCCAGCAGGGCGGTCTCGCCGAGGTCGCGATCGCGGTCTGAGCACGACGCAGGGGCCGTGTCCCAAGGGCTGCCCGCCCGGGACACGGCCCTTCGCCGTGTCCCGGCCTACCCTGGACGTATGTTGGCCCGCCGGCGGCACGTCTATTTCGCGATGATGGGCACCTGCATCGCGCTCTTCGTCCTGGCCTGGGCCGTCGTGCGCATCTGGTCGACGCCCGCGGCCGTCGCGATGTGCCTGGTGGCGATGGTCATCCCGCCGGTCGCGGCGATGGTCGCCAACCGCCGCGGCCCCGACGACCGCTGGTGGGACGACCCCTCGGGCGATCCCAAGTCCGACGAGTGGTGGGACGAACTCGACGGCAAGAAACGCCGCCCGTAGAAACGCCGCCCATGGAAACGGCGCCCGTAGGAACGCCTCGCGTAGAAACGCGTCTCTGAAACGCCTCCTGTGGAAACGCCCCGGACGCCCTAGGTCGTGTCTTCAATTGATCTTGAGTGGTGGATCATGGTCGGGTGATACGTCGCCATGAACTGTCCGATGAGGAGTGGGAGTTCCTCCGT
>NZ_JBEPBI010000040.1:0-52440 GCF_040299045.1 Streptomyces sp. NPDC001027 | reverse complement strand
CAGGGCCTCCGCGTCCTCGGGATACAGGCCGGCGGTCCGCTCCAGGCGTGCCGCTTCGGCGGTGTGGTCGACGTTCTCGGCAGGCGTGGCGGGACGCATGAGTGACACCGTAACGCCGCCCGCCGACAAGGGTGACATACCTGCAGGTCAGCGATCACATCGCCGCCCCGCCCACGCCGAAGCCCCGCCGGTCACGGGTCCAGAAGGTCTGCCTGAAGCACATTCCAGCGGGGTCGGTTGGCCCGCAGGGTCCGGCAGGCGTCAGTGTCTTCGTCCAGCAGCAGCGCTGGATCGAAGCCGGCGCGCTCCAGACCCAGTGCGAGCCCACCCGCCCCTGAGCACACGTCGAAAAAGGTCAGCTTGCTCACGATTCGTCCCTCGTCCCGCCGGGCCGCGTTTGCAACCGCTTCATGCTTGCAGAAGCAGGGGGCCAATGACCAAAAGGCGAAACCTGATCGTGAGTCTCAGAGGTTCTCCGGGACCAGGATCATCAGCGACTTGTCCGCCTCGGCCTGTTCGATCCGGGCGTTGTACTCGATGAGGAGTTCCCGGAGCCGGTCTCGGACCCCGCTCTTCGAGAAGCCGCCGACCTCCTCGATGTTCGTTCCGACGAAGTCCTCGATGGACTGGACTGCGACGCGCTCGGACAGGCCGTACATCTCGGCGAGTTGGACGGCGGCCGCGACCCGGCTCTCGGGGACGAGGACGCGCGGGCGGTAGCCGTGGTTCAGGTTGTCGACGCAGCGGTCGAGGAAGACCTTTTCCCCCGGGGACATGGTGACGTGGATCGCGGTGTCGCCGATCTGGTAGTCGCCGGCGCGGCCGGTCTGGACGTCGGCGGTGGTGTAGCTCTCGACGTTGACGTCCTCGTCGGGGAAGCGGATCTTCAGCTTTGCGCCGACGAGATGCTGGGCTATCGCGCCCGCCGTGTTGCCCCCGCGCAGACGGCCGGCCTCGATGAGGGCGGCGATCGTGGTGCGCACGGGGTTCTCGGGGTTGATCTCGGCTTCGATGCGCTTTCGGCCGAAGAAGTCCTCGCGGACTCGTTCGACGAACCATGCCTGGAGCAGGGCGGCCAGCGCGGCGCGCTCAAGGCCGGAGAGGTCGGTCAGTCCGGCCTTGTCGCCTTCGGCGTTGAGGACCGTGGCCAGGCCGTCGGCGTGGTCGAGGGTGGCGCGGGAGGTGCGGCCGCCCTCGCTGGTGAACTTGCGCTCCTCACCGTGCTCGGCGAGCAGTTTCTGGGCCTGCTTGCCGCTGGCGGTCTTCACCTGTGAGCGGGTTCTGTAGTGCTCGGGCTCAAGAGGGAAGTGCTCAGCCAGGAACTCTGTCATGTAGAGGCCTGCGCACATGACGTTGGAGTTCACGTTGCCCTTGGCGTCTCGCTGTCCCTCGTACCAGGTCCCCAGCGCGTCGATCAGGGCCGCCTCCGCGCTCGTCACCGGTGCGCTGGCGACGGTCGACTGCACGGTGACCAAGGGTTCCTCCTGGGATGGCGGAGCGGTGGAGCGGCGGTGGGCGTCAGGGCGCGTCGGACGCCGCCGTCGTGTCGTCCGTGCGGAGATCGCGGTTAGTGGGAGAGGGCGGTGCGCTGTGCCGGGAGCGACTCCCGCTTGCGGTGGTTCTCGAGCAGCATCTTGAGATAGTGCTCCGTGAGCCATGCCACCGCGTCGACGCACACCGCGTCTCCGAAGCCCATGATGGCCTGGTTGCGCTTGCTGGGGAGGATGTAGCCCGGGGCGCCCATGAGCTTGGCGTACTCCCGAGCCGTCATCCAGCGCACGCGCATCCGCTCGTTCTTCTGCATGCGTACGACAGCCTGCTTGGAGGAGCCGCCGCGGGCGGTGCGCAGGCAGCCGGCCACGTCGTCTTCGCGGATCTCCCAGGCGGGGACGCCGTTTCGAGTGCGGCGGTAGGCCGTGCGGTAAGAAGCATCGGGTTCGCTGCTGAGCTTCTCGACGCGGGCCTTGTTGAGGTCGGAGAGCTGGCTCTCGAAGTGGGCGACGCGATTGTCGTCCCACCACTCGACGTCCCGGTCGTCGTCAGCATCGACGAGGTCGGTCCAGCCCGTGGTGCGCAGGGCAGGGGGTTCGTCGAGCTGGGTGCGGTAGGTCGTCAGGTCTTTGTCGTCGAGGACGCGGTCGAGCCAGGCGGGGCGCAGTGCCGTGTCCCGGCGATCGTCGACGGCCGGCTTGGGCAGATCCTCGCGCCCGGCGACGACGAAGAGACGCGGTCTGGACTGGGGGACGAAGCGGCGGCCGTCCAGGGTGACCACGTCAGCCCAGTAGCCGAGGGTGTTCAGCCGCTCGATGGCGGCCTTCATGTCGGCGCCGTTGTGGCTGGTGGCGAAGCCGTTGACGTTCTCCAGCGCGATCACGGCGGGCTTCTTGCCGTCACGCTCGCCCATGGCTTCGATCACGTCGGTGAAGTCCCAGAACGTGCTGGAGTGCTTGCCCGCGAGGCCCGAGCGGCCCCCTGCGAGTGAGAGATCCGTGCAGGGGAAGGACGCCCAGGCGAGGTCGACCGGGCCTGGGGCCAGCTCGGAGCGGATGTCGCTCGCGATCTCTCGGATGTCCCGCAGGACGTAGTGCTCCGTGGCGTCGGCGAAGTGCCCCTTGTACATGTCGTGCTTCTGGGCGTCCAGGTCGTTGGCCCAGGTGACCTTGAAGCTTCCGCCGCGCTCCAGCCCCAGGCGGGCGAGGCCGATTCCGGCGAAGAATTCGGCGACCTCGAAAGGCGTCGAAGCGGTGGCGGAGGCGGTGGAGTCAAGATCAGACGGGAGCTCTGTGGTCACCCGGCGATGGTACGGGAGGGCGCCGACAATCACGGTGTGCGGACGGTTTTCAGGGGTCTCCTGGGACGAGGGCGTCGCGCCCGCATTACGGTGTGGACATGGATGGGGACGAGTCCGAGGCCGTGGGGAAGGGCGCGATGGCCGAGAGGGGATCGTGGGCCTCCTCCGACGCCGTGCGGGCCAGCATGCAGGCGAACAAGAGCCGCGACACCAAACCCGAGCTGGCCCTGCGACGAGCGGTGCACGCACGGGGGCTGCGCTATCGGGTCGCCGCGCGCCCGATCAAGGAACTGCGCCGCACCGCTGACCTGGTGTTCACCAAGGCGCGTGTCGCCGTCTTCCTCGACGGATGTTTCTGGCACGGCTGTCCGGAGCACCACACCGTCGCCGTCCGCAACGGCGGCTACTGGGCGTCGAAGGTGGAGCGCAACCGCACGCGCGACGTGGACACCGACCAGCGGCTCGCAGAGGCGGGCTGGACGGTCGTACGGATATGGGAGCACGAAGACCCGATTCAGGCAGCTGCCCGGGTGGAGAAGACCGTGGCCGAGGCGCGGCGGGCGCAGCAGAGCCGCACCGTGCTCCCGCCGGACGGCGCGCAGAGCGATTGATCGGCGGGGTCAGCGCCTGCCCGGCTGATGCGGCACGGCCCGTGGCCGCAGGACGGGCGTGCTGAAGTCAGCCGCCGGACTGAGGTCCACGGGCCTCCAGGCAGCCGCGGGCGGCGTGAGCAGGACGGACTGTTCGGCGCGATGAACTTCATGATCGGGCGTCAGCGGTCTGCCCGGCAAGCGGCTTGCTCGGCGACGCGCGCACGCCGCTATGTTGTCCCGTATGAGTCCGATCTCCGGAGACGACGGCCGTGCCGTCCGCCCCCTCACCGGCAAGGTCGTCGTGGTCACGGGCGCCGCCCGGGGGCAAGGCGCCGCTGAAGCCAGGGCTCTCGCCCAGGCCGGGGCCGAGGTGGTCGCCACCGACATTCGCCCCGAAGGGGACTGCCGGCGGCTGAACGTGGCCAGTGAGGGGGACTGGGCCGAGCTTGCCGCCGAGCTTCGCGAGACGTACGGGCATGTTCACGGGCTGGTCAACAACGCGGGCGTCATCCACCGGGCCCGGCTGGGGGAGGTGCGCGCGGAGGACTTCGAGCGGGTGCACGCGGTGAACGCCACGGGGCCGCTGCTCGGCATCCAGTACCTCTCGCCGTTGATGCCGCCGGGCTCGTCCATCGTCAACGTGGGGTCCTCCACCGCGTACACCGGCTACTACCCGGTGGCGTACACCGCCAGCAAGTGGGCGTTGCGTGGCGTCTCGAAGATCGCGGCCACGGAGTTGGGGCCGCGAGGGGTGCGGGTCAACACGGTGCACCCCGGCTACATCGAGACGGAGATGACCGCCGCCGCGACCCCGGCCTTCCGTGAGACGACCATCCGGGAGACGCCTCTGGGCCGCAGCGGCACGGTCGACGACGTCGCGCCCCTCGTCGTCTTCCTCCTCAGTGACGCGTCCTCCTTCATCACGGGCGCGGAGATCCCGGTCGACGGCGGCTTCAGCGCGCACGGCGGCGTCAAGTCCATCTCCGACGCGTTGCGACCCGGCCCGCCGGCCGTCGGCTGAACGCCGGGTCCTACACCCTGGCCCCCGCTTCCACTCCGTGGCACCCGTCGTACGCCGTGCCCGAGCCGCACCAGCACGGTACGCCTCGCTCCGGGGGCCAGCCGGTGGCGCGGCCTCGGGCTGCCAGGGTCGTCGCGTACTGGGGGAGGAGGTCGGCGTCGGCCGGGGAGGCGCCCTCCGAGGCGGCGAAGGCCTCGTAGGAGGGGACCGTGCCCGTGACGATGCCGAGGTTGGCCGTGCCCGAGGCGGCGAGTTCGCGCAGGGACGCCTCTATCGTCGCCAGGTGCTCCTCGTGGGAGGGGTACTCGTCCGACAGCGTCGGGTACGCCCCGACCAGCTCCGCCAGCTCTCCCGTGGGCCAGTGCAGGACCGCCACCGGGAACGGGCGGGACAGTTCCTCCCGGTAGGCGCCGAGCTCGGCGCGCAGACGGGAGATCTCCGCCTGCAGTTCGGCCGGGTTGTCCGAGCCCAGGGACCAGACGCGCTTGGGGTCGTGGAGTTCGTCCAGGGAGACGGTGGAGGAGTGCAGGGTGTCCGCCAGCGCGTCCCACTCGTCGTGGGCGGCGCCGAGCATCCGCCGGACCCGGTGGCGGCCGAAGAGGAGGGGGTGGGCGGAGTGGGGGGTCTCGGCCGTGTCCGTCAGGAAGAGGGTGACGCCCTCGGTGAACGTCTTCTGTGCGGCCTCCAGCTCGTCGTGGGACTCCAGCGACTCCGCGACGATCACCCAGGGGGCCGGGTCGCGGGGGGCGGCGGCGCGGATGCCGTCGATGATCGCTCTGGCCTCGGCCTCGTGACCGTACTCCCACAGGTTGGAGGCCTTCAGGGCGCGGATCAGGTGGGGGCTCTCCAGGGTCTCCGGTCCCTCCGAGGAGGACAGGAGGCGGTCGTACAGGGTCGTCGCGGCGGGGCGGTCGCCGGCCAGTTCCAGATGGGCCGCGGCCTGCAGCAGCAGGGCCTCCGCGTCCTCGGGATACAGGCCGGCGGTCCGCTCCAGGCGTGCCGCTTCGGCGGTGTGGTCGACGTTCTCGGCAGGCGTGTCGGGGCGCATGGGTGACACCGTAACGCCGCCCGGCGACAAAGGAGAGGTACCTGCAGGCCAGCGACCATATCGCCGGCCCGCCCGTCCGATGCCCCGCTAGATCGTCACTCCGTCCACCTGAAGGGTCTGCACGGCGCCCGCCGCGAACGGCACGCTGATCGACTTGCCGCTCAGGTGCGTGTCCGAGTGGGACGTGTAGAGGTCGCCGGACCCGCTCGTCACCGTGTTCCAGCGGGGGACGAGGCCCGACGCGCCGCCTGTCACCGTCGTGAAGCGGGAGAGGTCGAAGGTCAGGGTCTGGGCCGAGGAGGACGTGTTCGCGGCCACGATCACCAGCCGCTTCGCCGTCTTGTCGATGGCGGCCGCCGCGTAGCTCACGCCGGTGTCGAGGATCGTCATGCCGGGCCGGATGTGACGGCTGAACTGGGCCATCACGTAGTACTTCGTCGTGACGGCGCCGGCCGCCAGCGTGTTCTCGTCGTAGCGGATCATCGCCCAGCCCGCCGACGGATCCATGACCTGCCAGTACACCCACGCCGTCGGGTGCAGCCAGCGGAAGTCGTAGAGCAGGTTGCTCGCCATCGTGAGACCGGTGCCGTCCTTGTCGCCGGTCTCGGAGTTCCACAGCGCCTTCTTCGCCGTCGTCACGACGTCCGTGTACAGCAGGTCGCGGCGGCCGCCGGAGCCCTGGTAGCCGTGGACGTTGACCCGGTTCACGTACCCCTTCGTCGTCGCGGAGAAGGAGTTCCAGGTGGTGCGGGCGAGGTCGTAGTTCGTCTCGTCCGAGGCCGAGATCTTCGTCGCCGTCAGTCCTCGCGAGTCCAACTCGCTGCGCATGTACGGCAGGACGGCCGCCTGGACGGTCGCGTCCATGTGGCAGCCCTCCTGTGTCCCGGTCGCCGTCCACCAGGACGAGGACGGCTCGTTGAAGGGGTCGACCGTCGCGAAGTTCACGCCCCAGTCGTTCTTCGCGCGCAGGGCCACCGCCGCGAGGTGGGAGGCGTGCTGGCGGTAGTTCCAGGACTGGAGGTTGTTGCCGCCGCCCGAGGCCCCGGACGGGTTGTGGTTCAGACACATCCACCACATGGGGGAGTTGGCGAAGAGCTCGGTCGTCGCTCCGCGCGACACGGCCTTCTGCAGCATCGCGCGCTGGTTCGCGTCCGCCGTCCAGTCCCAGGCCGAGGACATCGGGTCCTCGTTGTTCCAGTCCTGCCAGTAACCCTCGATCTGCTTGAAGCCGGGAATGTTGGGGGACGCCACCATCGACGCGCCGCCCACGCTGTTCCCGCTGCACGCGCCCAGGTTGTAGCGGGCGATGTTGAGGCCGAGGCCGGGCAGGACGCTGCCGTTGTAGGACACCGACCTGGTCGTGAAGAAGATGTCGGCGAAGTCGTCCCGGGCGCCGAAGACGTTCGCCCACCAGGCCAGGGAGGTGCCCCAGCCCTCCCATGTGCCGTAGTTCGTCGCGGGGTTGACGGCGATCGTGGAGTCGGCGCTGGCGGTGCCCGTCGCGAGGGTGCTTCCGAGGAGCGCGCCGCCCGTGGCCGCCAGCAGTGTTCTGCGTCGGATCATGACTTCTCCGCTTCATGACAGCGATCGACCGCCGGTCGTCCCCGCCGGCGTCGTCGGAGTGCGTCAGTGCGTCAGTGCATCGGTGCGTGAGTGCGTGAGTGCGTCGGTGAGTGAGCGAGTGCGTCGGTGCTCAGTGCGTCACGAAGCATCGGGTGTGGCCCGTGGAGTTGTCGAGAGTTCTGACAGCCCTTTCTCAAACCTGTGGAGAAAGGGGACGGAAGAGGTTCGAGGGGACGAACGGGCGAGGTGGGGACGGTCCGTGTATGTACGGGTCTGGAGACCTTGTCCCCCTCCCCTTATCGTGCCCGCGTGCGGACTTCCCCCGGGCACCGGACTCCGGTCGGCCGACGCGTCCTCCTCGGCCGACGCTTCCCCCTCGGCCGACGCGTTCCCGTCGTCGGGCACGGCTCCCGGCGGCGTCGTGCCCGGCGCCGGCGGATGCTGTGGACCGGCGCCGAACTCCTCGTCACCGCCGGGGTGCTGGTGCTCCTCCTCGTCGTCCACCAGCTGTGGTGGACCAACCGGGAGGCGAAGGTCGGCGCCGAGCGCGGGGTGGAGGCACTGGAACGGGCATGGCAGAGCGGCGAGGCGGACGGGCGTCAGGGCGCCGCCGGTGACGGGGGCCCGGGCGCCGACACCGCCGCCGCCGATCGGTCCGCCGGGGACGGGGATGGGGAGGTGGACGGGGGCGATGCCGGCGTCGACGGCGGCAGCGGCTCGTCGGCAGGGGGCGGCGGCGGGAGCGGCGTCCCGCGCGCCTCCCAGGCCTACGCCGTCCTGCGCATTCCCCGGCTCGGCCTCCGGGTGCCGGTCGCCGAGGGCACGAGCACGCCGAAGGTCCTCAACAAGGGGTACGCGGGTCACTACAGCGGCAGTCAACAGCCGGGACAGCAGGGCAACTTCGCGGTCGCCGGGCACCGCAACACGCACGGCGAGCCCTTCCGGTACCTCAACCGCCTGGGGAAGGGCGACAAGGTGGAGGTGGAGACCCGCGACGCCACGTACACCTACCTCGTCGACAAGGTCCTGCCGCAGACCTCACCCCGTGACGCGGGCGTCATCGGACCCGTGCC
The DNA here is from genome assembly GCF_040299045.1 of Streptomyces sp. NPDC001027. Classification (NCBI taxonomy): domain Bacteria; kingdom Bacillati; phylum Actinomycetota; class Actinomycetes; order Kitasatosporales; family Streptomycetaceae; genus Streptomyces; species Streptomyces sp. NPDC001027. The sequence continues at coordinate 44,351 of NZ_JBEPBI010000040.1, read as the reverse complement.
CCGCTCCCTCACGAAGCCCGGCGTCGGCTACCGCGTCCCCGGCCGCTACCTCACGCTCACCACCTGCACGCCCGAGTACACCTCCCGGTACCGGCTGGTCGTCTGGGGCGTCCTGGTCGCCGCGCAGCCGCGCGGATAGGGCGCCGTCGCCCCGGTGCTCCCGGAGTTCGCGGCGCCCCCTGCGGGCCCCGCAGATGACGAAGGTGACGCTGATCAGCAGCGCCCACGAGACCCACTTGGAGAGGGAGACGGGCTCCCAGCCGTCGAGCTGGTAGGGGTAGGTCCAGGCGCGGAGGTAGGTGGCGATGTTCTCGGCCAGCCAGAGGAAGAAGCCGATCAGCGTGAAGGCGAGCGCCAGCGGCATCCGGTGCCTCCGCCTGCCGACCGTGAAGTGCGCCCACGTGCCCGCCGTGGCGGCCAGCAGCAGCGCGCCGAGCGGCAGCCGCAGGTCCGGCAGCCAGTGATGGGTCAGGAAGTTCGCGTACAGGCCGACGGCGAGCACGGCGGTGGAAAGGGGCCGGTAGCGGGTCAGCGACAGGTCGAGCAGCCGCCAGGACCGGCAGACGTAGCTGCCGACGGCTGCGTACATGAAGCCGCCGTACAACGGCACTCCGGCGATCTTGGTGAGGCCGGGCTCGGGGTAGCTCCACGAGCCGACCCGCACCTTCACCAGTTCGAAGGCGAGCCCCAGGACATGGCAGACGGCCACCACCGCGACCTCCCGCCGGGACTCCCAGCCCAGGAGCCACGCGAGAGCGGTGAGCAGCACGCCGTAGGCGAGGAGGAGGTCGTAGCGGGCGACCGGGAGGGCCGGGAGCAGTCGGGAGACGGCCATGCCGCCGAGCAGCGCGACCGCGAAGGCGCAGCAGCGCGCCTGTACCCAGCCGAAGCGCGCCAGCTGCCCGGCGAATACCCCCAACCCGCGGGCCACTCTCCGGCGCGCCTCGCGTGCCTCGCGTGCCTTGTGCGTCTGTCGGGCTTCGCGCGTCTCGTGTGTCTCGCGCGTCTCGTGGGACCTGTGCGCCTCGTGCATGTCGTGCAGGTGCATGGTCATGTAGAGCGCCCCGGCGGGCTGGGCGGTTGCGGACGGCAGCGCCGGGTCCCGTCCGAGACCGCTGCGACCCCGCCGCTGCGCCCCGCCGTTGCGACTCCTCCCTACGACCTCACCGCTACGACCTCACCGCTACGACCCCACCGCCGCGACCCCACCCCTACGCCCCCTCCCCGATCTCCTCCAGTGCCTTGTGGACGGCGGCCAGGACGGCGTCGGCGTCGGCGCCGAGGGCGCGCGCGGACGCCGTGAAGTCACGTGCCAGTGTGGCCAGTTGCCCGGGGTCGGGGCGTTCGGGGCGGGCGCGGGGAGCCGCCACCCGGGAGCCGGCGCCGCGCCGGGTGCGGATCAGCTCGGCGGCCTCCAGCTCGCGGTAGGCGCGGGCCACGGTCCCCGGCGCCAGTCCCAGGTCGGCGGCGAGCTGGCGGACGGTCGGCAGCCGCTCGCCCTCCGTCAGCCGGCCGGTGACGATCAGCGCGGCGAGCTGGGAGCGGATCTGGTCGTACGGGGGCACCTGGCTGGTGGTGTCGACGCGTACCGCGGGCTCACTCATCGCCGACGGCCCGGGGCGCGACGACGGTGAACAGGCACCATCCCAGGGTGAACAGGGAGAGCAGTCCCAGGGGATAGATCACCAGGGCGGTGACGTTGCCGAGCATGCCGGCGCAGGTCGTGCGGGACAGCACCCGGCCGATCATGCCGAGGACGATCAGCAGCTGGCTGGAGACCAGCAGCCCCCAGGCGCCGGTGATGGCCCAGCTGCGGTCGTGGCGCCGCAGGTTGTCGCCGGGACGGTGGGCGATGCGGCGCAGCGCCCAGACGCAGGCGGCGGTGCCGAGGGCGAGGGCGGCGAGCGCCGGGGCGGCGTAGTGCAGGCCGGGCCAGGGGCCGAGCAGTCTCGGTCTGCCCGCGGTACAGGTGACGGTGAGGGTGCGGCCGGCCCTGCCGTGGGCGTCCGGGGAGGCCATGAGGGTCCCTATCGTCAGCAGGACGGCGATGCAGGCCGCTTCGAAGACCAGCAGCGGCGCCATCCGCGGCGGGACGTGGTCGCGTACCCGGCGCGGGGCGAGGCCGGCGGTGCGGACCGCCTCCAGGGGAGCGGGGGTGAGGGAGTCTCCGAGCAGGACTCCGCCGACGGCGCACAGTCCGAACGCGGTGACCGCGCTGAGGAAGCGCATGGCGAGGTCGTCGCTGTCCCAGAACCCCAGCGGCTGCGCCACGACGACTCCCAGGGCCAGGCCGGCCCAGCGGGCGCAGAGGTCGGCGCGCGCCAGCAGCCGTTCCGGCGAGACGGTGTCGATCATGGCGGACCCCCCGGTCGATGCTTGTATCAAGTAGTGAGTACAAGATGCCGTGCGCGGGATCTTGTGTCAAACACTTGATACAAGCTGCACGAGCTGCCTTGTCCGGGACGCCGGGGAACCATCGCGGCGTCCCGGACGTCCTCCTGTGAGCAGGAAGGGAGCGGACAGGCATGCCGCACAACCGGTTCGACGCGCGTCGCGCCGTCATGCCCGTCCTGTTGCTCGTCCTCCTCGACGTCCTGCTGCTGGACTCGGGAAGCCTCACCGCCGCCGTCGCCCTCGCCGCGACCGCCGCCGCCTCCTCCGCGCTCACCGTCTGCACCGTCGTGGCCGCGCGCAGCGCGCCCCGCGTGCCGCCCACCCGGGTGCGCACAGCGATCAGGGACCGGGCCCGGCGCACGGCCTTCCTGCCGCAGCGCGACCCGGACGCGTCCGGCCGGTCCCGCCCCCGAGCGCCCGGTCGGGTCCTTCCGGCGACCGCCGCGTAGGGCACGTCCGACGCTGTCCTCGTGACCCGCGCGGGTCGTCATGCCGCCAACCCCGTTGTCCCCGGCACGACGAGACCCCCGGAGGGCTCCTCGCCCATGTCCGTTTTCGCCAGTCTGGTCGAGCATCTCGCCGACCTGCTCCAGCCCCTGTTCGGCGCGGCCGCGGCGGCCGCCGCGATCGTCCTGTTCACCGCGCTCGTACGGCTGCTCGTCCATCCGCTGTCCCGCGCGGCCGCCCGGGGGCAGAAGGCCCGCACCGCCCTGCAGCCGAGGATCGCCGAACTGCGGGACAAGCACGCCAAGGACCCCGAACGACTGCAGAAGGCCGTGCTGGAACTGCACGCCGCGGAAAAGGTGTCGCCGCTCTCGGGCTGTCTGCCGAGCCTGCTCCAGGCTCCCGCGTTCTTCGTGCTCTACCACCTCTTCTCCAGCGCCTCGATCGGCGGTGAGAGCAACGGGCTGCTCGACCACCGGCTGTTCGCCGCGCCCCTCGGCGACCGCTGGGCGGACGCGCTGGCCGCAGGCGGCCCGGTCGGCGGGGCCGGACTGGTCTACCTCGTGCTGTTCGCCGTGGTGGCCGCGGTGGCCGCCTTCAACTTCCTGCGCGCCAGGCGGACGCCGTTGCCCGTGACCGGCGGCCAGGACGTGCCCGGGGTCGGCGTCGTCGCCAGGGTCATGCCGTTCCTGTCGTACGCCACGCTGGTCACGGTGGCCGTCGTCCCGCTGGCCGCCGCGCTGTACGTGGTCACGTCGACGACGTGGAGCGCGGTCGAACGGGCCGTCCTCTACCGGTGACCGGCCGCACGTCGTCGCGGTGACGGTCCAGTACGTGAACCGGGTATTGCGGAGCGGACGCCCAGCTTGGACGATCGACCAGTCCTCCGATGGCTGCACCCGTCGGAGGACGCCCGCGATCCAGGGAGACGATCATCATGAAGTTGCTGCGAGTCGGTGCGAAGGGAACGGAGCGTCCTGCGCTGCTCGACTCCGAGGGGGTCCTGCGGGACCTCTCCGGGGTCGTCCAGGACATCGACGGGGCGCTGCTCGCCGACGACGCGGCGCTCGGCCGGGTCCGGGCCGCCGCCGAGTCCGGGGCGCTCCCGGCGCTGGACGCGGCCGGGCTGCGGATCGGACCGCCGCTGGCACGGATCGGCAAGATCGTGTGCATCGGGCTGAACTACCACGACCACGCCCGGGAGACGGGGGCCGAGCCGCCCGCCGAGCCCGTGATCTTCTTCAAGGCGGCGGACACGGTCGTGGGGCCGTACGACACCGTGCTGATCCCGCGCGGGTCGGTCAAGACCGACTGGGAGGTGGAGCTCGCCGTCGTCGTCGGGCGCACGGCCCGCTACCTGGAGTCCGCCGAGGAGGGGCTCGCGCACGTCGCCGGCTACGCGGTGGCGCACGACGTGTCCGAGCGGGAGTTCCAGATCGAGCGCGGCGGGACCTGGGACAAGGGCAAGAACTGCGAGACGTTCAACCCGCTCGGGCCGTGGCTGGTGACGGCGGACGAGATCGCCGACCCGCAGGACCTCTCCCTGAGGCTCTGGGTCAACGGGGAGCTGAAGCAGGACGGCACGACGGCGGAGCAGATCTTCGCCGTCGGCGAGGTCCTGCGGTACGTCAGCCAGTTCATGACGCTGTATCCCGGGGACGTCGTCAACACGGGGACGCCGGCCGGTGTGGCCCTCGGGGAGCCCGACCCGAAGCCGTTCCTGCGGAGCGGGGACGTGGTGGAGCTGGAGATCTCGGGGCTGGGACGGCAGCGGCAGGTGTTCGCCGGGTAGCCGGCCCGGCGGCGGCCCCAGAGGTTGCTCGGCGTCCGGGTCGCAGGCCGCCGAGCCCCGCATCCTCGTGGACCTGTGGTTAGAGGTACTTCTCCAGGAACTGCTCCAGGGCCGCCACCACGAAGCGGTGGTCCTCGAGTTGGGGGAGGCCCGAGACCGTCACCGCGCCGACGATGCCCACGCCCTCCACATTGATCGGGAAGGAGCCGCCGTGGGCCGCGTAGGCGTCCGGGTCGAGGCGGGAGGACTCCTCGAACGTCGTCCCCCGGGCGCGGAAGCGGGCCCCGACCAGGTACGACGAGGCGCCGAAGCGCTCCACCACCCGGCGCTTGCGGACGATCCAGGCGTCGTTGTCGGGGGTCGAGCCGGGCAGGGCGGCGTGGAAGAGCTGCTGGCCGGCCCGGTGGATGTCGACGGCCACCGGCGCCTGGCCCTCGCGGGCCAGCTCCACCAGCAGCGAGCCGAGCGCCCACGCGTCGTCGTGGGTGAACTGGCGGAAGACCAGCCGCCGTTCCTGGGTCTGCAGTTCCTCCAGGGTCGGGGTGATCTCCGGAGTGAACTTCGGGGTGATCTCGTGGGTGCCCATTACAGCGTCACCGCCACTTTGTCTCGTGCCGAACGGCGGGCCGCCTCCAGGACGTCGAGGGCGGCGGCCGCCTCGACGGCGGTCACCGGGCCCGGGCCGCCGTCGATCAGTGCCTTGGTCACCGCAGCGTAGTAGGCCGGGTAGTCGCCCGGGAGGGTCCGTTCGGGGCGTCCGCCGCCGGTCAGCGGGGACTCGCCGGCGCCGACCCGGCCCCACAGCTCCTCCGGTTCCGTGCCCCAGGCGGGAGAGCCGGCCGGGCCGCCGGGCCGCAGGCCCTCGCGCAGCGCCGCCTCCTGCGGGTCCAGGCCGTACTTCACGTACCCCGCCTTCGAGCCCAGCACCCGGAAGCGGGGGCCGAGTTGGGCGGTCGTCGCGGAGACGTGGAGGTGGGAGCGGACGCCGTTCGCGTGCGTGAGCGCGATGAACGTGTCGTCGTCGGTCTCCGCGCCCGGCCGGCGGACGTCCGTCTCGGCGTACACGAGGGCCGCCGGGCCGAACAGCACCAGCGCCTGGTCCACGACGTGGCTGCCGAGGTCGTAGAGCAGACCTCCGATCTCTGCCGGGTCGCCGGACTCCCGCCAGCCGCCCTTCGGCAGCGGCCGCCACCGCTCGAAGCGCGACTCGAAGCGCTGGACGTCGCCCAGCGCGCCCTCGTCCAGCAGCTTGCGCAGGGTCAGGAAGTCGTTGTCCCAGCGGCGGTTCTGGAAGACGGACAGGAGCAGCCCGCGTTCCTCGGCGAGGGCGGCCAGCGCACGGGCCTCGGCCGCCGTGCCCGCGACCGGCTTGTCGACGACGACCGGCAGACCGGCCTGCAGAGCGGCGGTCGCGAGCGGCACATGCGTCCTGTTCGGGGACGCGACGACGACCAGGTCCAGCTCGTCGGCCCGGGAGAGGAGCTCGTCGGAGCCGGCGGCGAGGCGCACGTCGGGGAACTCGGCGCGGGCCTGCTCCTGCCGCTCCGGGTTCGAGGTGACCACCGTGTCGAGCACGAGGCCGTCGGCGGCGGCGATCAGCGGGGCGTGGAAGACGGAGCCCGCGAGGCCGTAGCCGATCAGGCCCACGCGCAGAGGAGTCCCGCCAGTCTTGCGTCCAGTCATGAGCCCACTTTCGCAACACTGTTGCCAAAGTGCAAGCAGGAGGGAGAATGGCGGCGTGAACAGGACGAACGGCGGCGGCCGCCCGACCGGTGTGAACCTGCCGGGTCTGCGCAGCCACAACACCGCGCTCGTGCTCGACCTGCTGCGCACGGCCGGCCTGGACGGCATCAGCAGACTCGAGCTCGCCGAGCGGACCGGCCTCACCCCGCAGGCCGTCAGCAAGATCACCGCTCGGCTCCGCGAGGAGGGGCTGGCGGCGGAGGCGGGCCGGCGCGCGTCGACCGGCGGCAAGCCGCGCACGGTCCTGCGGCTGGTCCCCGGCGCCGGCCACGCCGTAGGCGTCCACCTCGACCGGGACGAGCTGAGAGCGGTGCTGGTCGACCTCGACGGGACCGTGGTGGGGGAGCGGCGCGTGCCGCTGGACCTGGGCGCGGGCGCGGAGGCGGTGCTGGGGGCGGTCGTCCGGGAGGCCGGTCCGCTGATCCGGGCCGCGGGCGGCGCCTTCTTCGGCGTCGGCGTGGCGCTGCCCGGACCGCTCGACCACGCCCACGGGGTGCTGCACCGGATCACCGGCTACCCCGAGTGGGACGGCTTCCCGCTGCGGGACGCGCTGGCGGCGCGGCTCGGGACGCCGGTCGTCGTCGACAAGGACACCAACGCCGTCGCGCTCGGACTCGCCGTCGGCGGAGAGCGCGGCTCCTTCGCCTGTCTGCACCTCGGCACCGGTCTCGGCGCGGGCCTGGTGATCGGCGGGACCGTGCACCGGGGCGCGCGCACCGGCGCGGGGGAGTTCGGGCACCAGGTCGTGCAGCTGGACGGACCGCCGTGCCCGTGCGGCAACCGGGGGTGCGTCGAGGCGCTGTGCCTGGCCGCGCTCGCCCGGGGGGACGTGGGCGAGACGGCGCGCGTGCTGGGGGTGGCCGCCGCGAACCTGGCGGGGCTGCTCGACATCGACGCCGTGCTGCTGGGCGGGCGGACCGTCGCGGCCGACCCCGAGCCCTTCCTGCGCGGTGTGGCCGCCGTCCTCGACACCCACGCCCGCCGCGAGGGCGCCCCGCAGAACGCCGTCCCGGTGCGCCTCGCCCCGGGCGGCCCGCGCAACGTGGCGGAGGGCGCCGCCCAGCTCCTCCTGGCCCCGCTGTTCGGCCGCGAGACCGGCTGAGCCGAACGAGGGGACGCGTGCCGTCGCGCGGTGTGGCGGGGGCGGTCCGGTCGGATCATCGTGCAGGCTCACGTGTTCATGCGACTGTGCCCGCCTGTCTCCCTCTGTCTCGCCGCGGCCGCCGCCCTCCTCCCCGTGCCCGCGCACGCGGAAGCCCCCGTGCCCGCGCACGCGGAAGCCGCACCGGGTTGCGCCGGCTCCGGCGCCGACGGCTTCCCGCTCACCACCCGTCTGCACGGCGGCCCCGACTCCTACCGGCCCGGCGGCGGTTTCGGCGCCTGGTACCTCGACCTCACCAACACCACCCGCCGCGCCTGCGACGACGTCCATCCCGTCGTCGTCCTGGTCGACGCGGGGCACGAGCTGAAACCGGATCAGCCGCGCCTGGAGTTCTACGCCGGCGGACGGGCGCACCCGGTGCGCTTCGAGTCCACCGACGACGACGAGCTGGTCGGCGTCTTCGCCGACGACCGGGGGGCCGGGGCCTTCTCCGGATTCCGTGTGGAGCCCGGACGGACCCTCACGGTCAAGCTGCGGCTGGCCCTCGCCCCGGACACCGCCCCGAACGTCGTCACCGCCAACGCGGCCGTCGTCCAGCGGCACGGCGACGACGGCGACTGGGTCGGGCAGTCGAACGACTACCGCTTCTCCGTCGAGACCGCGCCCGCCTCCCCGCCCGCAACGCGGCCCGACGCCGACGCCGATGCCGATGCCGACACCGGCGTCGAACCGCAGACGGGGAAGGCCGAGGCGGGCTCCGGTTCGGCCGCCCCGCACTCCGCGCCCCCGGCGACGCCCTCCCCCCGCCCCTCCGACGCCGACGCCGGTGCTCTCTCCCTCGCCGACGAGGCCGCGGAGCTGGCCCGCACGGGCCTGTCCTCGCCCACCGCGCTCGGCGTCGTCGGCGCGGGCTTCCTGATCGCCGGAGCGGCCATGCTGCTGGCCCGCCGACGACGCTGACATCGGGGGCGCGTCCCAGCAGGTGGACGGCCTGGAAGCGGCCATTCCCCAAGATCGGCCCTGTGATTAGGCTGGGGCGCACGCAGCACCTGCGTCCTCGCGCACGGCAGGGAGATCCCGCACATGGCAGACCGCAAGCCCATCGAGTCATGGCTCACCGACATGGACGGTGTGCTCATCCACGAGGGTGTGCCGATCCCCGGCGCCGACGCCTTCCTGAAGAAGCTGCGGGAGTCCGGCAAGCCCTTCCTCGTCCTGACCAACAACTCGATCTACACCCCGCGCGACCTGCACGCCCGGCTGCGGCGGATGGGCCTGGACGTGCCGATCGACAACATCTGGACCTCCGCGCTGGCCACCGCCCAGTTCCTCGGCGACCAGCGGCCCGAGGGCACGGCGTACGTCATCGGCGAAGCCGGGCTGACCACCGCCCTGCACGACATCGGTTACGTCCTCACCGACCACGAGCCCGACTACGTGGTGCTCGGCGAGACCCGCACCTACTCCTTCGAGGCGATGACGAAGGCGGTCCGTCTCATCAACGACGGCGCGCGTTTCATCTGCACCAACCCGGACGAGACGGGCCCCTCCGTCGAGGGCGCGCTGCCCGCCACCGGGGCCGTCGCCGCGCTGATCACCAAGGCGACCGGCAAGAACCCGTACTTCGCGGGCAAGCCGAACCCGCTGATGATGCGCACCGGACTCAACGCCATCGGCGCCCACTCCGAGACCAGCGCGATGATCGGCGACCGCATGGACACCGACGTGCTGGCCGGCATGGAGGCCGGCATGCAGACGTTCCTGGTGCTCACCGGTCTGACCACGCCGGAGCAGGTCGAGGACTTCCCGTACCGGCCGTCGAAGATCGTGGACTCGATCGCGGACCTCGTCGACCGGGTCTGACACGGCGCGACCCGGTCGGCCCGGTCCGAGAGGCGCGCGGACCCGGTCGACCGGGTCCGAGAAGCGCGCGGACCTCGTCGACCGGGTCCGAAACCCCCGGCCTCGTGCGTGCCACCCGTACGGAGCAGTGAAACCCCGCCAGGGGATGCGCCCGGCGACCCGGCGGGGGACTCTCCAGAGAGCTGGAGGTTCACGATGAGTTCACTCAAGGTCACTCTCTGTTCCGGTGTCGCGGCGGTCGTCGCGGCGCTGGTCCCCGCGGTGCTCGTCCCCATGGCGTACGCCCCCTCGGCCCACGCCACGGGTGACGGCGGCAGCGTCTCGGTCACGCCGGCCAAGCCGGCGCCCGGGGCCGAGATCACGCTGAAGGTCACGGGTTGCGCCGGCCGCACGGCCACCGCGACCTCGGACGCCTTCGTCTCGGACGTACGGCTCAGCGGTTCGGGCGGCTCGCTCGTCGGCGACACCCGGGTCCGCTCCTCGGTCGCCGTCGGCGCCTACGACGTGCGGATCACCTGCGTCGACTTCACGGTCAAGGGCCGGATCAGCGTCGTCGCCCCGTCGCCCGCCGAGCCGTCGCGGCCGCGGGTATCGCCGGTCCCCCCGACGCAGGACGCCGCTACGGCCGCCGCCTCTCCCGTCGCCCCGGTCCGCGCGGGCGGCGGCGGTGCGGCTCCGCTCGCCGCCGTGGAGGAGGCCCGGGTGGACGGCCCCGGCGCGGTGCAGGCGGTCGTCGGTCTGGTGCTTGCGGGCGTCGCCGCGGCCGCTGTCGTCTTCCGCGGTGTGCGGCGGAGACGCAGGACGGACTGAGCCGTGTCCGACCGCGAGCGCGCTTCCGGCCGCCTCCTCACCTGCCTGGCCTGGGCGGTGCTGCTGCTCGGGCTGTGGCTGTGGGGGCGTCACGTGACCGAGGTGCGGCACGGCGGATCCGGTCCGGCCGCCGGCGACATGGCCGCGGGCGGTCGCCCGCCGGTCGTGCTCCCGCCCGCGGTCGAGCCGTTGGGGGCGGCGCTGCCACGACGCGTCGACATCCCCGAGCTCGGCGTGCAGGCCCCGGTCGTCGCCCGCGGCCTCGACGGGGACGGGGCCGTCGACCCGCCGCCCTTCGACCAGGCGGGCGTCGTCGGCTGGTACGCCGGGGGCGCGAAGCCCGGCGCGCGGGGCGCCGCCCTGCTGGTGGGGCACGTCGACACCGAGACGCGGCCCGCCGTCTTCTACAAGCTGAGCACGCTCCGCGGCGGCGAGACGGTCCGGGTGGTCCGGGACGACGGGAAGGTCGCCGAGTTCACCGTCGACGACGTCGAGGTCGTCCCGCGCGACCGCTTCGACGCCCGGCTCGCCTACGGCGCCCACCGGGCGGGCCGCGCCGAACTGCGCCTCATCACCTGCGGCGGCGTCTTCGACCGGACCAGCCACAGCTACACGGCGAACGTGATCGTGTCGGCGTACCTGACGGGCGCCGAAGCCGGACGTGGTGCGACGTGACGTGAGGGGAACGCGAACGAACGAAGGCCCCTCGCTCTCGCGAGGGGCCTTCGTCGTCTGTGCGCCGCCAGGGACTCGAACCCCGGACCCGCTGATTAAGAGTCAGCTGCTCTAACCAACTGAGCTAGCGGCGCTTGCACTGACGTCGTCACTCTACAGGACCTTGGAGGGTGTCTCCGACCGCCCGGGGCTGCCGGCGTGCGGGTCTCGAGGGCGCTGGGCCGGGCGGGCGGCGGTTACATCATTCGGACCGTCAGCATGCGCGTCGACAAGACGGTTGAGAAACTGGCGAACGTGCACAGCCGCGGACATTTCCAGCTGAAGTGTGAGGGGAATCGCATGGAGCCTCCGGCATTCGAGGAATTCGATCCCAGGAGCGACTGCGAGTGCCCCGGATGCGCGGTACGCCGACGGGCGGCCCCGAATGCCCCGGCCGGTCGGTTCAGCGGCTTCCCGTCCGCGCACCGTGCCCTGGTCGTGGCCACCGCGACGGCCGCGGCGTTCGGCGCGGTGCACGCGGCGCCCGCCGCCGCCGCTCCTCGAGCCCCCGACCGTCCCGGCGTTCCCGCAGGTGACGAGCCCAAGACGCCTCAGGGGGTGAGGGCCCCGCTGCACGGCCTCGGAGGCCGGCCGGGGCGTCCGGGCGGGGCGGCGGGACCGGTCGTGACGCCTGCGACGACCCGGGCCGACATCATCAGGCGGGCCAAGGAGTGGGTTTCGGCGCAGGTCCCGTACAGCATGAGCGCCTACTGGTGGGACGGATACCGGCAGGACTGCTCCGGTTTCGTCTCCATGGCCTGGAACCTGCCCCGGAACGAGTGGACGGGCAGTCTCCACCTGTTCGGGACGAGGATTTCCAAGGAGGAACTCCAGCCCGGCGACATTCTGCTGTTCCACAATCCGTCCGACCCCGAGAAGGGCTCGCACGTCGTCCTTTTCGGCGGCTGGACGGACTACACGCACAGCTATTACGTCGTCTACGAGCAGACCCGTCCGACCACGCGCCGCCAGGCCACTCCCTACGCTTACTGGAGCCATTCCGACCGCTACGTCCCCTATCGCTACAAGGGTCTCAGCCCGGCCGCGCAGACCGCGGCGGACCAGTTCGGCAGCACCGGCGGCGCCGGCGGCAACCCGGGGGGAAACGCGGGCGGGGACAAGCCCGGCGGGCAGCACGCCGCGCCGCCGGCGTTCCCCGGACGGGCGGCTTTCGGACCCGGCGCGGACAACAGGTACGTCACCCTGCTCGGCCGGCTCCTCGTCGAGCGGGGCGCCGGGCGCTTCTACGCCTCGGGTCCCGGCCCGCGCTGGTCGGCCGCCGACGGCAGGGCCACCCGGGCCTTCCAGCGCGCCCAGGGCTGGAGCGGCGGCGACGCCGACGGTCTGCCCGGCCCGAGGACCTGGGCGTTGCTGGTCTCCGGCAGGGGCAGGGACGTCACGGGGCCGCCGACGTCGCAGGCCCCGAGGCCCCCGCAGCCCCCGTATGTTGCGCAGGTCCCGCATGTCCCGCAGGCTCCGCAGGACCCGCGTTTGCCCGGCTCCGGCACGAGCCCGGGGGGCGGCGGCGAGTCCGGAGCAGGGTCCGGGTCCGGGGCAGGGTCCGGGTCCGGATCAGAGGCAGGGTCAGGGTCAGTATCGGGGGCCCGGCCGGGTGTCGGGGGGCCGCCCGTCGCTCCCGCCCCCTCGGGGCCGCCGGCGCCCCGCTTCCCCGCCTACCCCGGCCGGGGCGTGTTCCGGCCCGGCGTGCAGAGCGCGTACGTCACGCAGTTGGGGCGGCAGTTGGTGAAGAAAGGATTCGGCAGGCATTACGCGACGGGTCCGGGACCGCGCTGGGGCGAGGTGGACCGGCGAGCGGTCGAGGCCTTCCAGCGTGCCCAGGGCTGGCGCGGCGGCGCGGCCGACGGCTACCCGGGCCCCGAGACCTGGCGGCGGCTCTTCTCCTAGGACCGCCGCAGACCCGGCGGCGGAACCGGACCGCCCCCCCCCGCCCGAGCAGAACCGACCCGCCCGTCCCCCCCAAAAAAAGACCGTCCACCCCCACCCACCCCACCCCGTTCCCCGCACACCGTTCCGTTCCCCCCACTGTCATGGCGTATCTGGCGCGGAGGCTGGAGGCACGCAATGCACACGACCACTTCTCCCACACCCGAGTCCGAGGGGCCGTCGAGGCCCGCACGGCTCATCCAGAACGAGGCGACCACCGAGATCCCCGTCCACCTGCTGTTCCGTGACGAGCCCGAGCCGCGGCCGGTGCCCGTCGGACCGGCCGTGGTGGGAAGCCGGGCGGGCACCGGGGAGCAGCCGAGGCTACGCCGGCCGATGCCCGTGCAGTCCCGCCCCGCACCGCAGCCGGACCCGGAGCTCGCGGAGCGGCCGGCGCGGGTGCTGCCCGGCGCCGTGGGCGTGCTCGCCGGGGTCTGCGGTGTGGCCGGCTGTGCGGCCGCTTCGTGGTGGGCCGGGGTCCTGCCGCCGCTCACGGTGGCGGCGCTGCGGCTGCCGGAGATCGCGGGCGCGGGCCTCGGTCCGGCGCAGTGGGCGGCGTACGCGGGCGCGGGCGCGCTGGCGCTGTTCGGTTTCGGCGGTCTCGCCCGTGGACGGACCGGGCGGGCCTGGGTGCTCGGCCTGTTCGGCCGCTACCGGGGGACGGTGCGGCGCACCGGGCTGCTGTGGGTGAACCCGCTGCTGCTGCGCCGCCGGGTGGACGTGCGGCTGCGGCACTGGCGCAGCGAGCCGATGTTCGCCGCCGACGGCAGCGGTGTCGCGCTGCGGGTGGTGGCCCTGGTGGTGTGGCGGGTGCGGGACACCGCGCGGGCCACGCTGGGGGTGGAGGACCATGAGACGTATCTGCGCGAGTGCGTCGAGGCGGCCCTGGCCCGGATCCCGGTGGAGACGCCCGGCGCGGGCCGGGGCTCGGTGGAGGCGGCCGGGGAGGCGCTGACCCGGCTGGTCGCGCGGGACGCGGGGGTGGTCGGCGTCGAGGTGTTCTCGGTGCAGCCGGTCCGGGTGGAGTACGCCCCCGAGGTCGCCGCGGCCATGAACCGCCGCCGTATCGCCGCGCTCGACGCCCAGCACCGGGCCACCGTGCTGACCTCGGTCGTCGACTCGGTGGAGGACACGGTGACCCGGCTGACCATGCGCGGGCTCGTGGAACTGGACGACTACGAGCGCAAGGCGCTGGTGAAGGACCTGACCGTGGCCTTCTGCGCGGGCCGGGAGCAGTCGCCCTGACGGCCCGTCGAACAGAACCGGCGACGGGTATGGACATGTCCCGCGCCCGCCCATAATCTCGAACTTGGTCTAGACCTGCACGGCTCGGCTCACTGAACTCCCCACGTTCTCCAGGAGCGGCAGCATGCGCAAAAAGACCAAGTGGTACGCCGCCGCGCTCGGGCTCACCACGGCGGGAGCCTTCGTGCTCACCGCCGGCGGCGCGAGCGGCCACGGCTACACCGACCTCCCCGTCAGTCGGCAGAAGCTCTGTCAGAACGGCTCCGTGACCGGCTGCGGCGACATCCAGTGGGAGCCGCAGAGCGTCGAGGGGCCCAAGGGCTTCCCGGGCTCCGGTCCGGCGGACGGCCGGATCTGTTCGGGCGGCAACACCCGCTTCGCCCAGCTCGACAGTGCGCGGACCCCCTCGGGCGGGGCGTGGCCGACCACCAGGGTGAACGGCGGGCGGAGCTACACCTTCCGCTGGCAGTTCACCGCGATGCACGCCACGACCGACTTCAAGTACTTCGTCACCAGGCAGGGCTGGAACCAGAGCCACAACCTGGCCCGCTCCGACCTCGCCCTCACGCCGTTCCTGACCGTGCCCTACGGCGGTCAGCGGCCCCCGTCGACCCTCTCGCACAGCGGCACGCTGCCGTCCGGGCTCAGCGGACGGCACGTGATCGTCGCCGTGTGGACGATCGCCGACACGGCCAACGCCTTCTACGCCTGCTCCGACGTCACGTTCTGAGCGGCCGGTCTTCCTGAGCATTGCCTGAGCTCCCCCGGGCCCGCGCGAGGGTACGGTACGTTCCCTGCACGCCGACACGACCGACCGGCGTCAGGACTTTCGGGGGAGTTCATGGAAGCGTTCTTCTACATAGTGCCGGCGATCATGATCGCCGGCGTACTCTTCGCCGCGTACAAGGTGCTCGGCCGCACCCGGCAGGTCAGGGCGGCCTGGGACAGCGGAGTCACCGCCGAGGGCCGCTGTCTGCGGGCCTACACGCGCACGAGCGGCGGGGGCAATGACACCTCGGTGAGCACCACCCTGCACCACGTCTACGAGTTCACCACCAGGGACGGCCGCGCCTTCCGCTTCGACGAGGGCGGCGGTCCGGGCACCACCATCGAGGGCGACATCGTCACCGTGTTCTACGCGCCCGAGCACCCCGAAGGGGCCACGGCCCGCCCGCCGAGCCGGGGCAGGCTCGCTGCGGGCACGGGCTGTCTGCTGGCCTTCTTCGCAGTGTTCATCGCCGGCTGTGTCACCTTCATGGTCTCGGTCCACACCATGTTCGCCGATGTCGACCGCCTGATCCCCTGACGGCGGGCCGCCCGGCTCTCCACATCTGACGGTACGTCAACTACCGTGCGCGCCCATGGAGTCCACCAGGGGAACGGGTACCGTCGCCGAACTCGTGGCCGCCCGCTGGGGCGATCGCCGGCCGGGGCTGTGGTGCGAGGACACCGTCCTCACGCACCACGAGGTCGCCGCCGGCGCCGCCGCCCGGGCGGCCCTGCTGGCCGAACTGCTGCCGCCGGGCGGCCCGCCGCACCTCGGGCTGCTGCTGGACAACACCCCGGAGTTCCCGCTCTGGCTGTCGGCCGCGGCCCTCGCCGGGGCGGCCGTCGCCGGAATCAACTCCACCCGGCGCGGCCCCGAGCTGGCCCGGGACGTCCTGCACACCGAGTGCCGGCTGCTGATCACCGAGCCGGCCCACCTGCGGCTGCTCAGGGGGCTCGACCTGCCCGGGGTCCGTCTGCTGGTCACCGGCACGCCGGAGTACGACGAGCTCCTCGCCCCGTACGCGGACGCCCGCCCGGACCCGTCCCGCGCCACGCCCGCCGCCCGGCTCCTCCTCTACTTCACCTCCGGCTCGACCGGCGCGCCCAAGGCCGCCGTCTGCACTCAGGGCCGGCTGGCGGCCGCGGGACGCTCCCTGGTGGAGCAGTTCGCCGTCGGCCCGGACGACGTGCACTACGTCTGCATGCCGATGTTCCACGGCAACGCGGTGATCGCCGACTGGGCGCCCGCGCTGACGGCCGGCGCCGGCGTCGCGCTGCGGCGGCGCTTCTCGGCGTCCGGGTTCCTGGCGGACGTACGACGGCGCCGGGCGACGTACTTCACCTATGTCGGCCGGGCGATCCAGTACGTCCTGGCCACCGAGCCGAGCCCGGACGACCGCGACCACGTGCTGCGGCTGGGCTTCGGCACCGAGGCCGGAGCGGTGGACGCGGCCGCCTTCGAGCGGCGGTTCGGGGTGCGCCTGGTGGAGGGGTACGGCTCCTCGGAGGGCGGGGCGGCGGTGCAGTGGTCGCCCGGCACTCCGCCGGGGGCGGTCGGCCGGGCGGGCGCGGGTCTCGTCGTCCTCGACCCGAAGACGTGCGAGGAGTGTCCGCGGGCCGTGTTCGACGCGGCGGGGCGGCTGCTGAACGGCGACGCGGCGATCGGGGAGCTGGTCAACCGGGGCCCGAACCCCTTCGAGGGCTACTGGCGCAATCCGGCGGCGGAGGCCGAGCGGCGCCGGGAGGACGGCGCGTACTGGACCGGCGACCTCTTCTACCGGGACCGCGAGGGCTTCCTCTACTTCGCGGGCCGCACCGACGACCGGCTCCGCGTGGACGGCGAGAACCTGGCCGCCGCGATGATCGAGAACATCCTCGCCCGGTACGACGGCGCGGACGCCGTCGCCGTCTACGCGGTGCCGGACCCGGTGACCGGCGACCAGGTGATGGCGACGCTGGCCGGCGCCTTCGACCCGGCGGGCTTCGCGGGGTTCCTGCTCGCCCAGCCCGACCTGGGCACGAAGATGGCGCCCCGGTTCGTGCGGGTGGTGGAGCGGATGCCCGTCACCGCGACGAACAAGATCCACCGGGCGCTGCTGCGACGCGAGGGGCCGCGCTGCGCCGACCCGGTGTGGTGGCGGCCGCCGGGGGAGCAGGCCTACCGGAGGCTGACGGCGAAGGAGGCCGAGGAGGCCGTACCGGTCGGACCGGAGGGGCGGGTCGGGCCGGAGGGGCGGGTCGGGCAGGGCGGGTCGCCGAAGGAAGAGGGCGCCGGAAAGGGCGAAGGGGGCGGGCAAGCCGAAGGGCCCCTCGTGTTCACGAGAGGCCCTTCTTCTGTGCGCCGCCAGGGACTCGAACCCCGGACCCGCTGATTAAGAGTCAGCTGCTCTAACCAACTGAGCTAGCGGCGCATGACTCTCGCCCTCCGCCCTTCGGCGGCCGGCGACGAAGAAAATACTACCTGGTCTGCGGGGGTGCTTCCGACCATGCGGAGACGCCCCCCGGAGGCGCGCCTCAGATGGCGAGCGACAGCAGTACCGGCGCCGCGTTCCTGTTCAGGGTCTCGGCGGCCTGGCGGAGCCGATGGGCGTGGGCGACGGGCAGGGAGAGGGCCAGACAGCCCGCCGTGGAGCCGGCGGTGATCGGGACGGCCGCGCAGACCGTGCCGATCGCGTACTCCTGGAGGTCGAGCACCGGGACGGTGGGCGCCTGGGCCTCCAGCCGGGACAGCAGCAGCTTGTCGCTGGTGATGGTGCGCGAGGTGAGCCGGGCCATCTTGTGCCGGGAGAGGTGGTCACGGCGGCCGTTGTGGTCGAGCTGGCCGAGCAGGCTCTTGCCGAGCGCGGTGGCGTGCGCGGAGCGGCGGAAGTCGAACCACTCGTTGACGGACGGCGTGGCGGGGCCGTCCGCGTACTGGGTGATGGTGACCTCGCCGTCGACGTACCGGCTGATGTAGACGGCCGCGCCCACGGAGTCGCGCAGCCGGTCGAGGGTGTGCTGGAGCCTCGCGCGCAGGGCCTGGTCGTGGTCCTGCGCGGAGCCGAGGCGGGTGAGTGCGTCGCCCGTCACGTACACCCCGTCGGCGAGCTGCTCGACGTATCCCTCGCGGCGGAGCATCCGCAGGAGCGTGGTCAGGCGCTCCGGGCCGAGGCCGGTGAGGCGGGCGAGTCGGCTGTCGGTGATTCCGGTGGGGTGCCGCGCCACGTTCTCCAGGACGCGCAACGCGTGCTGGGTCGAGTGGTACGGCGCGGTCGGCTCGTGTTTCAGCGCCACGGTTCCCCCTGCGCTCGCGGTGTCGGCTGCGCCTGCCTATGGGCCGTAATCCGGTCAGTGAACCGCTACCACGATAGCCGGGGACGGGCCCGTGGGGAGGGGCGTCGACGGGATTGCCGGCCCCCTCCCCAGCAGCCCGTTCCTCTGGCATATGCCGAAGAGGGGGGAATCGGGGTCCGGGACGACGGGCTCGTCACAGCACGGCGCTGAGGAACTCCCGGGTCCGTTCCCGCTCCGGGTCGCTGAACATCTTCTCCGGCGGGCCCGACTCGATGACGCGTCCCGAGTCGAACATCAGCACCTGGTCGGAGACGTCCCGGGCGAAGCCCATCTCGTGGGTCACGCAGAGCATCGTGATGTCGGTGCTGCGGGCGATGTCCCGCAGCACGTCCAGGACGCCGGCCACCAGCTCCGGGTCCAGCGCGGAGGTCACCTCGTCCAGCAGCAGGACCTGCGGCCGCATCGCCAGCGCCCGCGCGATCGCCACCCGCTGCTGCTGGCCGCCGGACAGCTGGCTCGGGTACTTGTCGATGTGCTCGGTCAGGCCGACCAGTTCGAGCAGTTCGCGGGCCCGCTGCTCCGCCTCGTCCCGGGACAGGCCGAGGACGGTGACGGGGGCCTCGGTGATGTTGCGCAGCACCTTCATGTTCGGGAAGAGGTTGAACTGCTGGAAGACCATCCCGATGTTCTTGCGGACCTCCCGGACGTGCTTCTCGCCGGCCGGGACCAGTCTGCCGTCGCGTTCCTCGTGGGTCAGGTACGCGCCGCCCACCTTGATGGAGCCCTCGTCGGGCGTCGCCAGGGTCATCAGCAGCCGCAGGATCGTCGTCTTGCCGGAGCCCGACGGGCCGATGAGCGTGACGTGCTTGCCGGAGTCGACGGAGAAGTCGAGCCGGTCGAGGACGGTGTTGTCGCCGAAGCGCTTGGTGACCTTGTCGAAGCGGATCAGCTCACTGCCGTCCACCGGCGGGTTGGCGAGGGACTCGAGGGTCTGTGCGGGATCGGTGTCAGCGGACAAGGCGTCGCTCCAGGGCTCGGATCAGAAGGGAGGCGGGGTAGGCGATGACGACGAACGCCACGCCCACGACGGTCAGCGCCTCCGTGGTGAAGGTCTCGTTGCTGAAGGTCTGGGCCTCGCCGAGCATGTCGAAGGCGCCGATGGTCGCGATCATCGGAGAGTCCTTGAGCATGGCGATGACGTAGTTGCCCAGCGGCGGGACGACCCGGCGGATCGCCTGCGGGAGGATCACGACCCGCCAGGTGCGGCCCTTGGACAGGCTCAGCGCCGTGGCCGCCTCCCACTGACCGACGGGCACGCCGTCGATGCCCGCCCGGTACACCTCGGCGGTGTAGGTGGAGTAGTGCAGTCCGAGACCGACGACGCCGGTGGTGAGCGGCGACATCGAAGGGCCGAAGTTCGGCACCACGTAGAACAGGAAGAACAGCTGCACCAGCAGCGGCGTGTTGCGGATGAACTCCGTGACGGCGACGACCGGCCAGCGCACCCACGCCCGCCCGGACCGCTGGGCGAGCGCCCACACCAGTCCCAGCGCGAAGGCGATCAGCGTGCCGACGGCCAGCGCCTGCAGGGTGACGAGCACGCCGTCCCAGAACCGCGGCATGAAGTCGTCCACGACGTTCCAGTCCCAGCTCATGCCGTGCCTCCTGCCGTGGACTGCGAACCGGCGGGCACGCGTTCGCCGCGCGCGCCGGACGCGGGAGCGGTCCCGCCGGTCTTCCCGGGCCGCTGCCCGACCCCCGCCTTGGCCCTGCGCTCCAGCAGCCGCATGCCGCGGGTGATGAGGAAGGCGAGGACGAAGTACAGGACCAGCAGCAGCGTGTACACCGGGGTCGTCTCGTTGGTGCCCAGCCGGACCAGGTTGCCGGCGAACGTCATGTCCGCCACGGTGATGACCGAGACCAGGGCGGTGCCCTTCAGCAACTCGACCAACAGGTTGTTGAACGGCGGGATCATCTCGGGCCAGGCCTGGGGCAGTTCGATCAGGCGCAGCCGCTGCAGTCGGCTGAAGTTGAGCGCGATGCCCGCCTCCCGCTGCGCCGGGGAGACGGCGGCAAGGGACCCGCGGACGATCTCGGAGCCGTACGCGCCGTAGGTCAGGCCCAGCGCGCTGACCCCGGCCCACATGGGCGCCAGCTGCCAGCCGAACAGGGGCAGCGCGAAGAACATCCAGAACATCAGCACCAGCGCCGACATGCCCCGGAAGACCTCGAAGTAGGTCCCGGCGACGAAGCGGACGATCCAGAGCCGCGAACCGCGGGCCAGCCCGACCCCGAAGGAGACGGCCGCGGCGAGGGCCGCGGCGTACACCGTCACCTGGCAGGTGACCCAGACGCCCGGCAGGAACCAGGCGGTGAAGAACTCGGAACTCATCATCAGCCGCACAGCTCCTTCGCCGTGAGGTCCGTCATGTCGGCCCTCTCGAAGCCGAAGGGGCCGACGATCCGCAGGAGTTCGCGGTAGTCGTCCTTCTTGAGCTTCAGCAGTTCCCCGTTGAACGCGTCACGGAGGTTCTTCTCGGACTGCCGGAAGGCGAAGCCGCCCGCGCCGTAGGCCGGTTCGCCGTCCACCACGGGCTGGAACGGCTCGGTCGCGGACACCCGTCCGGAACTCGCCACCGCCGACTTCACCGTGATGCGGGTGCCCGCGAAGGCGTCCACCCGGCCCTGGGCCACCGCGTCCAGACCGGCCACCTGGTCCGGCAGGACCAGGACGTCCCCGATGCCCGCGGCCTTGGCGTAGTCGATCTGGGCGTACGCCTTCCCGGAGGCGAGCCTGAGCCCCTTCTTCCTGACGTCGTCGTACGTCCTGATGCCGTGCGGATTGCCCTTGCGGACGATGAAGGAGTCCAGCATCAGATAGTCCGGGTCGGCGAACAGCACCTGCTCGCACCGGACCGGGTTGATGTACATCCCGGCGGACACCACGTCGAACTGCCGTGCCTTGAGGCCCGGTATGAGGGCGCCGAAGTCCACCGGCACCGGCTCGACGTCGTCGATGCCGAGCCGTTTGAAGATCACCCTCGCGATCGCGGGCGCTTCCCCGGTGGCCCGTCCGTCTTCCCCGACATACCCGAAGGGCGGCTCGCTGGCGATGCCGATCTTCACGGACCCCTGCCTGCGCAGCGTGTCCAGAAGGCCGCCCCCCAACACCTTCCCGTCGTCCGGGACACGGCTGCAGCCGACCGCCCCCAGACCCCCCGCAGCGCTCAGCGACACCGCCGCGGCGAGCAGCGAGCGGCGGCTGGGTCCTCTGTGGGGTCGGGAGCCGGTTCCTGATCGATGTGCTTGTGGTCGAGCCATGGGCGCGCCGCTACCCGGCTTCCGGCGGGTTATGCGGATCGCTTCCGGCCCCGTTCCTCGCGAGGCGCCTCGCGAAGGGCCTCGCGACGGCGCTCCCGCCCCCACCCCACGGGCGGCCGGAAGGGCGTCTCCCGTGCTGCTCAGCGCTGGCACGGCTGCCGCCGGACCGTCGGCGACCGGATGGAAATTGACCCATGAGAATGACCTCGAAATGAACCTCTCGACGGGTCTTTCGAGGGCCTAGATTCATGGGTGACGGGTCCGACGGCCACCGCCGCGGACCGCCCACCGATTGTCGGGAGTCCCCATGAGCAGCCCCCTCGTCGTCCGCTCCGGCCAGGCCGAGACCCTCCAGGACGGCGCCCTCAGCCTGATCACGCTGCTCGCCGACGCGGACGCCACCGGCGAGGCCCTCACCGCCAACAAGGCGACCTTCGCCGAGGGCTCGCCCGGCGCTCCGGCGCACTTCCACACCAGGGCGACCGAGGTGTTCTACGTCCTGGACGGCCGGATGCGCTTCCTGGTCGGCGACGAGGTGCGCACCCTGGAACGGGGCGACTTCCTCACCGTCCCGCCGCACGTCCCGCACGCCTTCGCGCCGGCCCCCGGCAGCACCGCCGAACTCCTCGTCCTCTTCACGCCCGGACTGCACCGCTTCGACTACTACAGGCTGCTGGAGCGCGTGCACCACGGGGAGGCGGGCGTCGAGGAGATCCGCGCGAGCTCCGAGCGCTACGACAACCACTACGTCGACAGCGCGCTGTGGCGTGACGAGCTGCGCCGGCCGGTCCCGGACCGCGCCTGAGCCGGCCTGGGCGGGCCGCCGCGCGCACGGCGCCCGGGGCGTCAGTGGCCGGGCACGTATCCGCGTCGCTTGTCGACCACGTTCCTCAACGGACGGCCCACCGCCCACCGCTCGAACAACTCGACGAACTGCGCGCCGAGGTCGTCCCGCCAGCCGACCGTGTCACCGCTCATATGGGGCGAGATCAGCAGCCCCGGCACCCGCCACAGCGGGCTGTCGGGAGGCAGCGGCTCCGAGGTGAGGACGTCCAGGGCGGCGCCGGCGATCCACCGCCGCTCCAGGGCCTGCACCAGCGCCTCCTCCACGACCAGCTGTCCGCGGCCCACGTTCACGAACCGCGCCGAGGGCTGCATCACGCCGAACCGCTGCAGGTCGAACATGCCGCGCGTCTGCTCGGTGAGCGGGGCTGCGGCGACCACCCAGTCGGCGCGGGCCAGCAGCCGGTCCAGGTCGCCGGGGCCGTGGATGCCGGTCCGCGGGACGCGGCCGACGACCGTCGCGGTCACGCCGAGAGCCTTCAGCGTGCGGGCGACGGCCCGCCCGATCGGCCCCGATCCGACGACGACGGCCCGGGTCCCGGCGACCCGCAGGCCCTCCCGGTGCCGCCACTCGCCCCGCTGCTGCGACTCCCAGGTCAGGGGCAGGTCCTTCGCCATCGCCAGCACCAGCGCGGCGACGTACTCGGCGATCGGCTCGTCGAAGACGCCGCGCGCGTTCGTCAACACCGTGTCCGACGCGGTGAGTTCGGGACACATCAGATGGTCCACGCCCGCGCTCGCCGTGTGCACCCAGCGCGGCCGCGGACCCTCGCCCGGCCAGGCGTCGCGCACCGCGTGCGAGGTGAAGTCCCAGACCAGCAGGACGTCGGCGGCCGGCAGCCGCTCGGCGAGCGAGGCCTCGTCGGTGTGCACCACCCGGACCCGCCCGGTGAGCCGCCCGAGCCGGGGCGGCGGATCGGCGTCCAGGACGAGCAGGGTGGGAAGCGCGGCGGGAGACGGCACGGCGGGGGGCGGGGGGACGGCGGCCATCCGGTGTCCCTTCCCCGGCGCGTGTGACGTGCGCGGATTGCGATGTGCGCCGATTCCGGCAGGCATGGATCGACCACGTTGGCACCCGGATCCACCGTCGTCAACACGGCTGCGCCGACGGTCCGTTGTCGCCCGGCTCCGAGGAGGGCCGGCCGGGTGGGCGGACGCCGGGGGAGGGCACGGCCGGGAGGGCGGAGCGGCCCCCGCCCGGCGGCCCCGCCGCGCACACCGCTGATCTCGGCCAACCAGGTGACCGTGTGGGCGGCGTTGCGCCGACTGGGTACCCGAGCGGTGGGACCGTGGAGCGCTGCTGAACATCCCTGGACATACCGGCGCGTAAGCGGCCCGTTGGACCGCCGGAGGTCCGCCCGCACCGCGGGACCCGCCGGCACTGCCGGAAGAAGAGCAGCAGGAAGGCTGGACATGACCGCACTCGGATTCCTCTACCCGGGCCACTCGGCCGAGGACGACTACCCGCGCATCGAGCAGCTCCTGGGCAGTGACGTCCGACTGGACCTGGTCCACACCGGCGTCGACGAGGACGCCCACCGGATCGACGCCCTGCGGCGCAAGGGCGCGACCGAGCGACTGGCCCAGGGCGTCGGGCAGCTGCGGCTCGCGGGCGTCGAGGCGATCGTGTGGGCGAGCACCGGCGGCGGCTTCGTGCACGGCTGGGAGGGCGCCCAGGAGCAGGTGCGCGCCCTGGCCACCAGCGCCGGAACGCCGGCCTCCTCCACCTCGTTCGCCTTCGTGCGGGCGGCCCGGGAGCTCGGCGCCGCACACGTGGCCGTCGGGGCGGTCTACCCGGACGACGTGGCCGCCCTCTTCGCCGACTTCCTCAGGGCGGGCGGTCTGCGGGTGACCGGCGTCCACGGCGCCGGGATCGTCACGGCGGCCGAGGTCGGGGCCTGGGGCGAGGCGGAGGTGTTCGCCCTCGCGCGGGCGGCCGACTCCCCCGAGGCGCAGGCGGTGCTGCTGCCCGGCACCGCCCTGCACACCGCCGCGTGGCTGCCGGAGCTGGAGAAGGACCTCGGCAAGCCGGTCCTCACCGCCAACCAGGTCACCGTGTGGGAGGCGCTGCGCCTGACCGACCGGCGGGTGAACGCGCCGGGGCTCGGCGCCCTGTTCACCCGGGAGCCCGTCGTGCAGGTGTGAGACCCGGCATGCCGCCGGGGCGGCTCCGCGCCGGTGTGCCGGGAATAAGCGGGGACACCCTCCTGTTAGCTCTGCGAGGACAGCACACGGCTGACGACAGGAGGACCCCCGTGGCCGCAGAAGAGACGTCGGCACAGGCCGGACCGGCCGACGCGACGACGGCGGACGGGACGGCGGCAGACCGGACGACGTCCGGCGACACGACCCCGACGGGGGACACGATCCCGCCAGGGGACACGACCCCGGCGGAGGACGGGATCCGCGGCACGGCACACGGCAGCGCCCCGACGCCCCTGTCCGTACTGGACCTGGTCACCGTCGGCTCCGGCAGCACCGCCGCCGACGCCCTGCGCACCAGCGTCGCCCTCGCACGGTTCGCGGAGTCGCGCGGCTTCCACCGCTACTGGGTCGCCGAGCACCACTCGATGCCCGGCGTCGCCTCGTCCTCGCCGGCCGTGATCCTCGCCCACCTCGCCGCGCACACCGACCGCATCCGGCTCGGCTCCGGCGGCGTGATGCTGCCCAACCACGCACCCCTCGTCATCGCCGAGCAGTTCGGCACCCTGGAGGCGCTGGCGCCCCGCCGCGTCGACCTCGGCCTCGGCCGCGCCCCCGGCACCGACGGAGGCGCCGCTGCCGCTCTGCGCCGGACCGCCACCCTGCACGAGGGCGCCGACGACTTCCCCGAGCAGCTCGCCGAGCTCACCCGCTTCCTGGACGACGACTTCCCCGACGGCCACCCCTACCGCAGGGTGCACGCCATCCCCGGCCCGATCCAGGGCACGTCGCCCGGCGGGGTGCAGTCGGCGCACCGGCCGCCGATCTGGCTGCTCGGCTCCTCCGGCTTCAGCGCCCGGCTGGCCGGCGTGCTCGGCCTGCCGTTCGCCTTCGCGCACCACTTCTCCGCGCAGAACACCGTGCCGGCCCTCGATCTGTACCGGGCGTCGTTCAGGCCCTCCGAGGTGCTCGCCGAGCCCTACGCCCTGATCGGCGTCTCCGTGCTCGCCGCAGACGACGAGCGCGAGGCCCGCCGCCAGGTCCTGGCCACCGGCGTCAACATGGTCCGGCTGCGCAGCGGACGCCCCGGTCTGTTCCCGTCCCCCGAGGAGGCGCAGGCGCACCGACTCGGCCCGCTGGAGCGCGAGTTCGTCGACTCCTGGACGGCGAACATCATCCACGGCACCGCCGACGAGGTCCGCTCCGGCCTCGACGACCTGCACAAGCGCACCGGCGCCGACGAGTTGATGCTCACCAGCCACGCCCACCACGGCGCCCTGCGGCTGCGCTCCTACGAACTCGTCGCGGACGCCTACGGGTTGCCGACCGCGTAGGACTCGGCGGTACCGCGCAGCTCGGAGATGCGGTCCGGCGGCACCGGGCGGGAGTACAGCCAGCCCTGCCCGGTGTCGCAGCCGATGCTGCGCAGCCGGGTCGCCTGCGCCGACGTCTCCACGCACTCGGCGGTGACGGTCAGCCCCAGCCGGTGGGCGAGATCGATCATCGCCTCGACGACGACCTGGTCGGCCGGGTTCGGCGGGGTGGCCCCTTCCTTGTCGCTCTCGTACTGGAAGCCGCGCACGAAGGATCCGTCCAGCTTCAGCACCGACACCGGCAGCCGGCTCAGATAGGCGAGGTTGGAGTAGCCGGTGCCGAAGTCGTCGATCGCGATGCCCACGCCCATGTCGCTGAGCGCCTGCAGCGCCTGCAACGGCCGTCCCGCCGAGCCCATCACCGCCGACTCGGTCAGCTCCAGCTGCAGCAGGTGCGGCGCGAGCCCGGTCTCGGCGAGGATCTCCGCCACGTCCGCCACCAGGTCGGAGTCCCACACCTGACGCACCGCCACGTTGACGCTGACGAACAGCGGCGGATCGTCCGGATTGTCCAGTTGCCACTGCCGTGCCTGGCGGCAGGCGGTGGCCAGAACCCATCGGCCGAGAGGGACGATCGAACCATCCTCCTCGGCCAGTGCGACGAACCGATTCGGCGACAGCAGCCCGAACCGGGGGTGGTCCCAGCGGACCAGCGCCTCCACGCCGCGCAGCCGGCCGTCCGACATGCCGACCAGGGGCTGGTAGTCGAGCCGGAACTCGCCCCGCTCGATCGCGGGACGGAGCGTGGAGGCCAGCGCCTGCCGGGTCATCAGATGCGCGTTGCGCTCGGGGTCGAACAGCGTCCAGCGGTCCTTGCCGTCCACCTTCGCCCAGTACAGCGTGGTGTCGGCGGCCTGCATCAGACCGGTCGCGGTGGTGCCGGCCGCGGCCCGCTCCACCACCCCGATCGACGCCGACACGTTCAGCCGGTGTCCGGCCAGGTCGAAGGGGGCCTGGAGCGCCTTGAGCACGGACTCGGCGAGGTCGGCGAGCTGGTCGGTGCCGGTGGAGTCCTCCACCAGCAGGGCGAACTCGTCCCCGCCGAGCCGGGCCACCAGCGGCACGCTCGGCCTGGTCCGTCCGGCCTCCTCGGCGCAGCCGTTCAGCCGCTCGGCGACGGCGGCCAGCAGACGGTCGCCCACCCGGTGCCCGAGGGTGTCGTTGACCGCCTTGAAGCCGTCCAGGTCCAGGTAGCACAGGCCGATCCGGCCCGTGCCGCTCTGCTCGTACGCCTCCGCCTCCAGCGCGGAGGACACCCGCTCGAAGAACAGCGTGCGGTTGGCCAGCCGGGTCACCGGGTCGTGCATCTGCAGGTGCCGCAGTCGCGCCTGGAGGTCACGGTGAGCACTGACGTCGGCCACGGACAGCAGCACCCCGGGCGCCTCCGCCCCCGGCGTCTGCGCCTCCAGCGGCGAGACGGTGACCTGCGCCCACAGCGCGTGCCCGTCCGGCTGCTTCAGCCGCCGGGTGCAGCGCAGCTTGGCCCGCCGGCCGCGCAGGACCTCGCGGTAGGCGTGCCGGATCCGGGCGTCGGAGGCCAGGTCCAGCAGATCGGAGGCGACCCGCCCGACCAGCGGGGCGCTGCCGCCGCCGAGCAGCGCGCCGAGCGCGCCGTTGGCGTCGACGATCCGCCCCTCGCGGTCGACGACGGCCATGGCGAGCGGCGCCGCCGCGAAGACGGACCGATAGGCCGCAGACCCGCCGCTCGTACTGTTGATGTCACTCTCTGTGACGGCTGACCGGTCGAGGTCTGCCGCGGGCGTCGGCCCTTCGGACGTTCCGCTCACCGCTCGCTCCCGCAGTGCACTCGATCGCTGTCCGTGCAGGAAAGTGTGCCGATCATAGAGGCTGCCCGGGGACCCGCGCAGCCCATGCCCAGTGTCCCGGAACAACCCGGCTTTCTGACAGATCGTTTCTGCCCGCACCTGGCCCGGTTCTGCGGGCCCGCGACCGCTTGTGACGTTCCGTGAGAATTCCGGGGGTGTCGGGGTGATGCCCGCTTTCCGCGTCCTCACTCGTCTGGTGCAGAAAAACAGGGCGTAGTACGACAAATCAACACAGTCTGGGTGGCGGTGTCCTGTGAACCGCTCCCGGAGGTCTCTGTGCCGCGACTGCCGCGACCCGTGCGCCTGCTCCCGCACCCCCGACTGCGCGGCGCCGCGGCCGTGTTCACCACCCTCACCGCGCTCGCCGCGACCTCCCTGATCGGCAACCCCTCCGTGGCCGAACCCTTCTCCGCCGCGCCCTGCGCCCTGGCCCGCACGGCGGCCCACCACTCGGAGGGGCTGGACACCTGGAACGCCGCCTACCCCCGTCCGGCCCGCACGCTGGACGCGGTGATGGTGTTCCTGTCCTTCCCCGACTGGACCCCCCTGACGTCCCCGGCCGAGCTGGCCGCCGACCACTTCCCGGCCACCAGCCGCTTCTTCGAGCAGGCGTCGTACGGCAGGTTCCATCTGCGCTCCCATCCGCTGAAACAGTGGATCCGCATGCCGAAGCCCTCCACCGCCTACGCCATACGGCGTGACTGGAGCCCCGAGGGCCGGGCCGCCTACCTGCACGACGCCCTGTCCGCCGCCGACCCCCACATCGACTTCTCCCGCTACGACGTCGTGTACTTCGTGGCCGATCCGGACGCTCCCGGCGTCGACTCGGACGCCACGAAGGTCGTCAACCTGGACGACCCGCTGCACGCCGACGGCGCCGACATCCGCCGGGTCGTCACCGTGTTCGAGAAGCACCCCCCGGACCGGCTCGTCCTCGCCCATGAGACCGGCCACGTCTTCGACCTGCCCGACCTCTACCACCGCCCGGTGGACGGCAAGGGCGACTGGGACACCTATGTGGGCGACTGGGACCTGATGGGCAGCCAGTTCGGACTCGCCCCCGACCTGTTCGCCTGGCACAAGTGGAAGCTGGGCTGGCTGGATCCGCGCCAGGTGCTGTGTCTGCGGGGCCCCGGTCCGACCCGGCTGACGCTGGAGCCGGTCGGCGCCGGACCGGGCGCGCAGGCCGTACGGACCGTGGGGGAGCCGGCCCTCGGGTCCGGGGGGCCGGTCCTCGGGGAACCGGCCCCGGCCCCCGTCCAGCCCGCCCCCGAGCCCGGCGGGCGGGTCCCCGCCCCTGCACAGCCGGCCCCTGCACAGCCGGCCCCCGTGCGGCTGGCCCCCGAGCAGCGGGCCTCCGTGCAGTCGGCTCCCGTGCCCGGGGGCGGCGCCAGGCTCGCGGTGGTCCGCACCGGCCAGGACAGCGCGCTCGCCTTCGAGGCGCGCGGCCCGGTGGGCAACGACCGCGCCGCCTGCCGCGCCGGGATCCTCGTCTACCGCGTCAGCAGCGCCGCCCGGTCGGGCCGCGGGCCGGTCGAGGTGCTCGACGCCCACCCGCGCACCGAGGCCTGCTGGGAGAACTCCGTCTATCCGCCGCTCGCCGACGCCCCGGTCGCCCTCGGCGAGAGCTTCACCGTCCCGGGCGACGGCGTCCGGGTGGATGTGGAGAGCCGCTCGGCGTCGGGGGCGTGGACGCTGAGGATCACCCCCGGCACGAAGCTGTGAGGGCAAGAGAAAAGGCCCCCCGCTCACGCGAGAGGCCTTTCACTGTCGTGCGCCGCCAGGGACTCGAACCCCGGACCCGCTGATTAAGAGTCAGCTGCTCTAACCAACTGAGCTAGCGGCGCCTGCTGACGTCGTAGACCTTAGCATCCTGGTCGGGGGGAGGAGAAATCGATATGCGCACGGCCGAGCGGGCCGCCCGCACCGCCGCCCACAGCAGGATCTCGGGCCCCGGCAGCCAGGGATGACGGGTGTCCGGGGCGACCATCCAGCGGGTGCCGCACCCCGGCTCGGGCGGCACCAGGGCGGGCACGGTGACCGCGTCGCCGGTGCCGTGGCACAGCAGCGGCGGCACGCTCGCGGCACGGCCGCCCCGGCGGCCTTCGGCGCTCCACTCCTCCCACTGCAGCAGCGAGGGCAGCCGCTGGGCCGTGCCCGGCGCGGCGAAGAGCAGGGTGCGGCCGCGGAACGCGGCCACCGGCCCGGAGCCCGGCCCCTCGCCCCACAACCGGTCGAGCATCGCCCGCCCGAACATCGCCGGGGCGCTGACGACGTCGAACACCGCGCCGCACGGGAGGACGACCGGCGCCTGCGGCCGCTCCTCCCAGAAGGCGAGCGTGCTGCGCGGATACGTTCCGGCGGAGGCCAGCCATGCGGCGCCGTCCGGGGTGACGCCGAGGGCTTCGTCGTATGCGCTGCTCATACCGACAGGTCTACCGCCTGTGAGCAGGCGATCTCACAGGGTTGCGCGAAATCGGGACGGGAGGGACGCGGGGGGAGTATCTTGCCCGCCCGGCATATGCCACCGGTGAGGTCGCCGGCCGTCCTCGGGCCTTGCAGGGCTCACCCGGGGTCGGCGGGTCCCCGCCCCTCGGCGTCGCCCCGCAGCAGGTCGCGGCCGAACTCGACCATCTTCTTCGCGTAGTCCTCGGTCCACTCGGCCCGGTCGGCGATGTCCGCCGTCGTCAGCCGGTCGAAGCGGCGCGGATCGGCGAGCTGCGCCGCCGCCATCGCCTGGAACTCCAGCGCCCGGTCGGCGGCCGCCCGGAACGCGAGCGTCAGCTCCGTCGCCCGGCTCAGCAGCGCCCCCGGATCGTCTATCGACTCCAGGTCGAAGAAGTGCTCAGGGTCGCCGGCCGCCTCGGCGGGCTCGAAGAGCAGGGGCGCGGGGCGTAGCCGCGGTTCGTGCCGACGCGGCGTGGGCTCCGCCATGTCTTCTCCTCCTCGTACGGTTCGGATGCAGACCGCCTTCCATTCTCCCCCGATGGGGCAGGAGCCATTCGGCCCCGGACTCTCAAGGCTTCCAGGCGACCCGATGTTCCCCGAGGTGCGCCAGCACCGCGTGGTTGGCCTCCCAGCCGTCCGGGAACTTCACGAGGGCGCCCAGCTGGACCGGTTCCGTCGAGGGGTACTCGTCCAGCAGATCGCCGACGCCCGCCCGGCACACCACCACGCACGCGTGCCGGTGGCGGGAGGCGAGCACGCACAGCCGGCCGGTCTCCAGATGGAAGGCGGTGGCGTCGGGGCGGCCGGAGAGCGGGTGCAGGATCACGGTGACGTCGAACTCCATGCCCTGCAGCCGGTTCGCTGTGTCCACCGTCACGTCGACGACGCCCAGATCCGCCAGCGCCGCGCGCACCGCCGCCGCCTGGTCGCGGTGCGCCGTGCCGACCGCCACCCGGTCGGCCGTCAACGGGGCCGGGTCGGCGGAGCGCTCCGAGGCGGCCGCGCCGCCCCGGTCCAGCAACCGCTGCACCACCACGGCGACCGCCCGCACCGCCTCCGGGTCGGTGCGGGGCGTGTGCCGGGCGGGCAGCTCCAGCAGGCCCCAGCCGGACTCCGCCGCCTCGTCGATCACCCGGTCGGCGCCGGAGCCGTCCGACGGGACGGCGAAGGAGAGCCGGCGGTCGCCGTGCCCGGTGCCGCTGCGGAACGGCGTGTACGGGTAGAACGCGGCCGAGACCAGCGGCGCGGCCGACGCCGGGAGCCGCCAGGACACCGGCAGCCGGTGCTGCGGCAGCTCCGGGTTGTGCGCGAGGAGGGTGCTCACCGCCGACGCCGACGGGTCGTACGACAGCCCCGCCCACTGCTCGGCGCCGACGATCGAGAACGGGTCCAGCTGCCCGGGGTCGCCCACGAACAGCGCCCGCTCGAACAGCCCGGCCACGGCCAGCAGCCCGTCCGAGCGCATCTGGTACGCCTCGTCCACGATCGCGTGCCGCCACGGCTCGTCGGTCTTCACATGCGCCCACTTCGCGGCGGTGGAGATCACCACCGGCAGCCCGGCCAGCTCCGCCGCCTTCGCCGACTTCCGCACGTTCGGCAGCCGCTCGAGCGCTTTGTCGTACGGGTCGGCGTCGCTGCTGTGCAGTCGGCCGACCGGCAGCTCGGGGCTCTTCTCGGCGAGCCGCAGCACCAGGTCGTCGACCTGGGCGTTGGTCTGCGCCACCACCATCAACGACCGGCCCGCGTCGGCCAGTTCGAGCGCCGCCCGGACGACGAGCGTGGACTTCCCGGCGCCCGGCGGGGAGTCCACGACGACCCCGCGCGCGGCCGAGTGCAGGGTGTCGCGCAGGATCGCGTCGGTGGCGCGGGCGGCGGCGGTACCGGGGTCGAGTGCGGCCTCGGCGGTCACAGGACGTCCTCCTGGGTGACGGAGTCGGGGGCTTCGGGAGCCTGTTCACCGGGCGGACCGCCGTGCGTCCACGGCGTGTCCTCCGGGTCGGGCAGCTTCGCGCCGCCGCGCTGCTCGTGCTCGAAGAGGGTGAAGCAGAGCCGGTCGCCCTTCTCCGGCACGGACCCCGCCTCGGGCTCCTTGCCGCGGCCCATCTTGTCGACGATCCGCAGGACGATCAGGTCCTCCGCGACCCGCTCCACGAACTCGGCCGCCTGCGGCTTCCCGCCCAGCGACCGGTACGCCTTCGCCCGCTCGGCGAGGTGCGGACGGTCGTCCGTCCGTACGGTGACCAGCGGACGGGGGCTCGGCCGCCGGCCCTCGCCGTACGCCATGACGACGTCGACGACCTCGCCCGCGAACGCCTCCCCGGCCAGCCGGCGCCCCGCCATGGCCAGCGGGTCGTCGAGCGCCTCCTGGGCCTCCAGCCGGGCCTGTTCGCGCTCGCGCGTGGCGAGCTTGTTGGCCGCCGTGACCGCGTCGTCCCGGCGCGGCTGCGGGGGCTCGCCGGCGACCACCCGGTCGCGGTGGCCGGTGAACGACCAGCGGTCGCGCGTCCACCGCTCCTCGACGTGCGCGCCTTCGGGCAGCGCCCGCAGCAGGTCCAGGCCCGCCCACACCGCGTCCCAGGTCGGCAGCGTCCGGCTGCGCACCAGCTCGCGGATCTCCCGCTCGGCGGCGGTGAGCGCGCCCAGCCGGTCGTCGGCCTGCAGGCCGTCCTCGGCGGCGGCCAGGGCGGTGCGCGCGCGGTCGTAGCGCTCGATGGCGGGCGCGAGCAGCTTGTTGTCGAACGCCGGGTCGGTGGCGGGACCGGCCGGCGGGCACCCCAACTGCCCGTCCGCGTCCCGCGCGAGCTCCGCGCGCAGGGCCGCCGCCGCGCCCGTCTCGCCGGGCGGGGGGTCGATCCAGGCGAGCAGCGCCCCCAGGTGCTGGTCCTCCAGGCTGGACTGCCCGGTCGCCCAGTGCCGGCCCAGCACCTCCGTGAGGGCCAGCAGCAGCGAGGAGCCGGGCACCCGGGACCGCTCCCCGAAGTGCGTCAGCCACCGCCCGAGCAGCGGCACGCGCGGGGGTGCGGGATGCGGCGTCTCCGGGTCCTGCTCGGCCGTCCGCCTGAAGCGCATGGAGCGGCCCAGCAGACGCACGAGGTCGACGCCCGCGCGGCTCGGCACGATCAGCTGGGGCGCGTCCGCGCACAGCTCGACCTCGACCTTGACGCGCTTGCCGGTCTCCGGGTCGGTCTCGGCCCGCTCGGCGCACTCCACGTCGTCGGCGTAGGAGTCGAGGTAGGGCAGGACCACGTCGGCCAGCTCGGCGAGGAACGCGAACCGCAGGTCGCGGTCGCGCGGCTGCGGCACGACCAGCAGCCGCGGCGCGTCCCGCTCGGTGCCGACCAGCGCGCCCAGCGGGGCGCCGGCCTCACCGGCGGTGGTCAGCGGCACGAACACCAGCGGCCGCTCCGACAGCCTCCGGTGCCGGACGGTGGCGGCGGGCTGGGCGCGGCCGGTGGCGACGGCCTCCAGCCGGGCCAGGGCGGTGATCAGGGACACATCGCCCCCAGGGCCTCCCGGCGCAGCTCCGCGGCCCGGCGCAGGGCGGCGACGGCCGGGTCCCGCGGATCGCCGGCCTCGCCGCGGGCCGCCGCGAGAACGTCCTCGACGGTGTTCAGTCCGCCCAGCTCGGCCCGCACCGAACGGCCCAGCGCGGTGACGGCGCCGGCCGCGCGGGAGCGGTCGCGGCAGTGGAACGCGAGCTCGCAGGCGGCCAGGCACTCGGGCGCGTACGCGGCGGGGACCGCCTCGACGGCCTCCGTGAGCTGCTCGGCGGGCAGCTCGGGGGAGAAGCAGACGCCGTCGGGCAGGGCGTCGGCGATCTCCTGGATCCGGGTGAGGCGCGCGAGCTGACGGCGGGTGACGGCGCGCTGCTTGCGCACGTCCACGGCGGACGCGGTGGGCAGGTTGGAGAAGTCCTTGGGGCAGACCAGCAGCACCCGGTGGCGCACGCGCGGGGCGGGCTCGAGCCGGGCGGCGACCTCCTCGAGGGCCAGCACGTACACGGCGGCCTGCCGGGCGGCGGCGCCGACCTTCGCGGGGTCCGCCGCGCCGTCCAGCATGGGGAAGGACTTGATCTCCACGACCGTCCAGCTGCCGTCCGGGTGGACCACCACCGCGTCCGGCTCGAGGAAGGCGGGGGAGCCCGCCACGTCGAGGGCGATCATCGGGTGGTCGAGGAGCGTCCAGCCGCCGGTCCCGCCGGTCCCGGCGGATTCCGCGGCGGACGCGGCGGCTTCGCGCAGCGCCAGCGCCGTACGGGCCGTGCGGCCCTCGGGGCCGATCGCGGACAGGTCGGGCACCGCCGCGCCGGCGGGTGGCGGCGCGGCCGGATCCAGCCGTTCGTGCACCAGCCGAAGCAGCTCCGCGCCGCCGTCCGCCTTCACCTTCGCCTCGAACGCGTTGCCCCGCGTGAGGGCGAACTGGGACTGGCCGAAGGCCGAAGGCGAGCCCAGCGCGCCCGCCAGGGCCGCCTTGTTCACGCCCGCGCCGTCGAGGATGGCGCGCCGCTTGCAGCCAGGGTTCGCGGCGAGCGCGGCGAGGGCGCGCGCGTCCAGCGCCTTGGCCGGTGTGTCGGGGCCGCGCAGCTCAGCGAGCCGCTGCCGGAGCGCCTTCCCCCGCGTCCGAGGGAGAGGCGTCCGGTTCGACTCCGGGGCGGAGCCGTGACTCGCGCTGCCGTGGAATTCGCTCACCCGGGGAAGTCTGGCATCCGCCACTGACAACCGAGGCCGAAGTGGCGGGAGAGTCCGCCGGGAGTGCCGGCGCCAGGGTCGGTGCCAGAGCCGGAGCGTCCACCGGGACGCGGGACGCGAACCGCACCCGGGCCCGGTCCGCGGCGCGCATCGCCCACGGCGCCAGCAGCAGTCCGACGCCCATCACGGCCGCACCGGCGGCCGCGTCGAGGAAGTAGTGGTTGGCGGTGCCCATCACCACGAGGGTGGTCACCAGCGGGTAGACGACGCCCGCCGTCTTCGCCAGGCGCGTGCCGCCGTGCCGCCACAGCATCACACCGCACCACAGGGCCCAGCCGACGTGCAGGCTCGGCATGGCCGCGTACTGGTTCGTCATGCCGCCCATGCCGCGCGGCGCGCTCGCCTCGCCGCCCCACCAGCCGTACGAGCTGTACTGGGCCATCGTGTCCACGAAGCCGTGCCCCGCCGAGAGCAGCCGCGGCGGGCAGGTGGGCATCAGGGTGAAGCCGATGAGGCCGATGAAGGTCGACACCATGAGCCAGGTGCGGGCCGCCCGGTAGTGCAGCGTCCGCGACCGGAACAGCCAGACCAGGATCGCGGGGGTGACCAGGTAGTGCAGCGACGCGTACCAGAAGTCGGCCGGCACGCCGATCCACGCGTGGGCCGTGAACAGCCGGTTCAGCGGGTGCTCGGCGTTGAGGTAGAGGAACTTCTCGACGCGCAGGATCGCCAGACCGTGGTCGACGGCCGTGGAGACGTCGCCGCGCGCGAGCAGCCGGCCCGCCGAGTAGCAGAGGTACACCAGCAGCAGCAGAGGCAGCTCGGTCCACCAGCGCAGCCGTGTCCGCGGGGCCGCCTCGGTGCCTGGTGTCTCGGTCTGCGGCATCCGATCGCCTCCCCCTTCTGGTCGCTGTCTGGTCGCTTGTCTGGTGCTGGTCCGGTCACTGCGGCGCTCGTGGCGCGGGACATGCCACTTTACGGCGGACGTACGCGCCCCTCACGAGGGGCCCCGGATCTCAAAGACGCTGAGATCGCCCGCCGGGTTGCCCCAGTTCAGGGTGCGCGATGATGGAGGGGATCCGCCCCCGATTTCCCCCTGGTCCCTTCCAGGGTTCTCCCGGAAAGGTCCCCCATGGCACCGCGCATTGTGCTGGCCCGGCACGGGCAGACGCAGTGGTCGCTGTCCGGCAAGCACACCGGCAGGACCGACGTGCCCCTCCTGGAGGAGGGCCGCCGGGGCGCCAAGCTGCTGGGGGAGCGGCTGCACCGGCCGCCCTTCGACAGCCTCGCCGGCGCCGAGATACGCAGCAGCCCGCTGGTCCGCGCGCGGGAGACGTGCGCACTCGCCGGCTTCGGCGAGCGGGCCGAGGTCTGGGACACCCTGATGGAGTGGCACTACGGCGCCTACGAGGGGATGACCCCCGCGCAGATCCAGGCCGTCCGGCCCGGGTGGCTGATCTGGCGCGACGGTGTTCCCGAGGGGGAGACCCTGGACGAGGTGACCGCCCGCGCGGACGAGGTCGTCGCCTGGGCCCGCTCGGCCGACCGGGACGTGCTGGTCTTCGCCCACGGGCACATCCTCCGCTCCATCGGGGCACGCTGGCTGGGTCTGCCGCTGGACTTCGCGGCGCGGATCCGTCTGAACCCCACGTCGCTGTCCGTCCTCGGCTGGGCCTACGGCGAGCCGGCGATCGAGAGCTGGAACGACCTCGGTCACCTCGTCTGACCATCCGCCGCAGTCCGCCGCAGACCCCGGGCAGGGGCGGGGGCGGGGGCGGTAGGCCGGGACGGGGCCGGGAGGGCGCGGCTCACACCGTCCGCGGCGTCGAGGCGTGCCGCTCCAGGAACGCGGAGACGCCGCCCGCCCTCCGGTGCGGCAGCAGCACCCGCGCCGTCCCCGCCAGCATGGTCTGGATCCGCGACGACTGGACCTGGTCCAGCAGATCCAGGACCCGCAGTCCGGCCACCGCGGCCTCGTCGGGGCGCCCCCCGCGCGCGAGGTCGTCCGCCAGCTCTGCCGTGTACAGGGCGATGTTCCGGGTGAAGTGCGGGTCCTGGAGGTCCGCGGCCCGTCTCGCGTGCCGGGCCGCGCGCGGCCAGTCGCCCAGCGCGGACCAGCACTGCGCCGTGAGCCCTTCCAGCTCGGCCTCGCCGTAGAAGCTCATCCACTCGGGGTCGTGGTCGCAGCGGCCGCGGTCGTAGAGGGCCTGTGCGCGGACGAGGGCCTGCTCGCAGCCGGTCCGGTCCGCGAGCCCCGCCCAGCCGCCCGCCTCCCGCAACGACAGCAGCGACATCAGCCGGGGTGAGCCCAGGGGGCGGGCGACGCGCTGGGCGGCCTGGGCGGCGCGGACGGCCTCGCGGGGTCGGCCCGCGTCCCGCGCGAGGAACGCCGTGTTGCAGAAGGCGTGCGCCTCCAGCGCGTCGTCCCCGGTCACCCGGGCGGTCGCCAGCGCCTCGGCGTAGTGCGAACGCGCGTCGTCGAACCGGCCAGAGTCGTGCGCCAGCCAGCCCACCGAGATGGCGAGCTCCCCGGCGCCCGAGTGGAGCCGGTCGGCCGTCGTCTGACGGGTGGTCCCGGCGTCCAGCAGCGCGAAGGCGGCGCGCAGCGGAGCGGCCGCGCGCCGGTAGAGGCCGTCGGCCCCGTGCCGGTCGTCCAGCAGCCGGATTCTGCGGACCGCTTCTTCGAGTGCGCTCGCCTCGCTCGATCCCGCGCGCCGTGTGCGGCGGGCCGCCGCCGAAGCGCCGTGGGCGAGGACGAAGGGGCCCAGGGTGGCGGCGGCCATCGTGGCGCCTCCGCCGGTCATGAATGCGCGACGCAGCACGTCGCTCTCCTCGTGGTCGTGGTGCGTGTCGTACGGGTCCTGCGTGTCATACGGCTCGTGCGCCCGGCGCGTCTCATCCGTGTGCCGCTCGTCACCGGTGGCGCCCGCCGGTTCGGCGGGGTGAGCGCTGGGCGCGTCCCCGGCGCCGCGCGCCCCTCGGCCGCGAACGGACGAGCGGGGCGCGAACCCGAGATCGGCGAGTGTGCGGCCGGGGAACATGTGCAGGAACACCCGCTCGTAGGCGTAGTTGGGGCAGCGGATCTCGCCCGCCTCGACCCGCCCGATGTACCGCGCGTCACAGCTGACTCGCTCGCCGATCTCCCGCGCGGCCCGCCGTACGAGCGCGGCGAACTCGGCCGGCGAGCGCTGTCCGCGCAGCTGCCGGAAGGCGGAGTTGGGCCGTGCCGGCCGGTCGGGCCGAGCTGGGGTCACCGTCGACGACGCCATGGCCGGGTCCTCTCGTGCGAACCGTCGAACCATGCCGGACCAGGGGTGAGTTGTCCGAGTGGCACCCTTGTTCCCGGCGGGCAAGAACGTACCTGCTGTGGTCGGGCCGCCATGCGGTGTTTGGCTACAAAACGGATATCTCATCCGCGATCTGCCATGAACTGCCATCCTTTGCGGCGGACTTCCGCCGTAGCCCTTGACGCGGTGACGCGTTGAGCCTTGTGGACTACAGGCGGGCTGCGCGGTGGAGGCCGGAATGGAGACCAGCCAGAGCAACGATCGTCGGACGTCGCCGGTGGCGGCGTGCGACCTCGTGACGGTGGGGACCCGGCAGGGGCTGGAGGCGGTGGACATCCTGCGGCGCGGGTCGTCCGGCGACGGGGTGGGGCCCGTGCTGCACGACGGCGGCGGCGACACGCTCGGCTTCGTGGTGCCGCCCGGCACCGCGGCGGCGTGGGACGTGCCGGGCAGCATCTGCACCAGGACCGGAGACCGGGGACTGAGACCCGCGCCCGAGCCGCCCGTCGAGGGCTCGGACTGGCTGGTGCCCCCCGGTGAGGCGGACCTCGCGACGGATCCCGCGGTGCTGCGCCGGGCGTTGGGCGAGGCGGCCCGTCTGATCGAGGCGGCCGACAGCTGCCGTTAGGCCGGCCCCGGCAGCTGTCGTCAGGCCGGATCCGGCAGCAGCCGTCGGGCCGGGCCGGGCCGGGGGTCCGGGGGCGGATCGCGGTGCGCCGGGCACCGGCCGGGCACCGCCGCCGGGCGATGGGTCCGGGCGCGCGGAGTGCTGTCGGGGCCTGCGAAAATGGCGTCATGGGAAAGTCCAGGAACACCCGGCGCGAGCGGGACGCCGACGCCGTCGTCGAGCCCGTCGACGGCGGACTCGCCCAGCTCGTGCCCGACCGGGACCGGGCGCGGGCCTGGACGCTGCTCATCGACGGCGCCCCCCAGTCCCACGTCGACCTCGACGATCCCGGGTACCTCTCCTTCGAGTACCAGCGGCGCCTCGGCCATGTCGTCGACCTCGCCGCCCCCGCCGGCAAGCCCCTGCACGTCGTGCACCTCGGCGGTGGCGCGTTCACCCTCGCCCGGTACGTCGCCGCCACCCGCCCCCGCTCCACCCAGCAGGTCGTCGAACGCGACGCCGCCCTCGTCCGACTGGTGCGCCGGGAACTGCCGTTGGACCCGGGGGCGCGGATCAGGGTCAGAGCCCTCGACGCGCGCGAAGGCCTCGCCAAGGCGCCGGACGGCTGGGCCGACCTCGTCGTGGCCGACGTGTTCAGCGGCGCCCGGACCCCCGCCCACCTCACCTCGACGGAGTTCCTCGACGAGGTCCGCAGGGCGCTGAGGCCCGGCGGGGTCTACGCCGCCAACCTCGCCGACGGCCCGCCGCTCGCGCATCTGCGCGGCCAGATCGCCACCGCCGCCGCCCGGTTCCCCGAACTCGCGCTGGTCGCCGACCCGACCGTGCTGCGGCGCAAGCGGTTCGGCAACGCCGTGCTCGTGGCCTCCGACCTGCCGCTGCCGATCGCCGAACTGACCCGCCGGGCCGCCTCCGATCCGCACCCCGGCCGGGTCGAGCACGGCCGGGCCCTGACCGACTTCACCGGCGGCGCGACGGCGGTGGCGGACGCGTCGGCGGTGGCCTCGCCCGCGCCGCCGCCCTCGGTGTTCCGCTGACGCGTCCGGCCTCGCACGCCGCGCGTCCCGCCCGACGGCGCTTCCGACCGGGCTTCCGGCAGCCGGTCCGCCGGCCCGACCGGCGTCAGTACGTCCCCACCTCCACCCGGGGCGGACCGTCGTGCCAGGTGCAGAACACCGACACCCGGTCCGCGCCGGAGCTGAACTCCACCCGGATCCACGACTCGGTCTTCCACACCTGCATCGACCAGGCCGGACCCGGCGTGGCCGAGACCAGCGTCGCCGAGGTCCTCCCGAGGTCGAAGACGACCCGCCCGCCGTCGGTGTCGTAGCTCTTGACGCTCCGCCCCGTCGAGCCGGACGCGACGGGGCCGCTCGGCGAGGGACTGCCGGCCGTCGCCGAGCGCGACGGGGCGGGCGCGACGGGCGTGCGGACGGGCCCGCTGGACGGACCGGCCGACGGCCCGGGACTGCTCGACGACGCGGTCGGCGCCTTCGGCTCCCGCACGGCCGCGCCGGCCGCCAGCGGCAGGGCGCGCGGCGGGTCGTAGGCCGTGCCCGCCATCACCGTGTGGACGCCCCACCACGACAGCGTGACCGCCGCGCCCGTGGCGAGCGACCAGGCCAGTACGTGTACGAGTCCTCTGCGCATCGCCGCCATCCTGCCCCACGCGCCCCACCCGTGTCCCCTGTCAGGCGGGCCGCGGAGCCCGGCGGACTTACCGGTCGTCCACAGACGCCGAGTTGTCCACAGGCCAGAATGACGCCCGCCCGCATGGCGTAGGTTGCGGCGCATGGCAAGTGTGCTCGTGGTCGAGGACGACCAGTTCGTGCGCTCGGCGCTCATCCGGCATCTGACCGACGCCGCGCACACGGTGCGCAGCGTGGGCACGGCCCTGGAGGCGTTGCGCGAGGTCGCCCACTTCTCCTTCGACGTGGTCGTCCTCGACCTCGGGCTGCCCGATCTGGACGGCTCGGAGGCCCTGAAGATGCTGCGCGGCATCACGGACGTGCCGGTCATCATCGCCACCGCGCGCGACGACGAGTCGGAGATCGTCCGGCTTCTCAACGCCGGCGCGGACGACTACCTGACCAAGCCGTTCTCCGTGGAGCACCTGTCGGCCCGGATGGCGGCCGTGCTGCGCCGCTCCCGCGCCGGCGCCGGGGAGGCGGCGCCGTCCACCGTCCTGCGGGTCGGCGGGCTGACCGTGGACCCGCTGCGCCGTCAGGCCGAGCTGGACGGCGTGCGGCTCGACCTGACCCGCCGCGAGTTCGACCTGCTGGCGTTCCTCGCGAGCCGGCCCGGGGTCGTGGTCGCGCGCCGGGAGCTGCTGGCCGAGGTGTGGCAGCAGTCCTACGGCGACGACCAGACCATCGACGTCCATCTGTCCTGGCTGCGGCGCAAGCTGGGCGAGACGGCGGCCCGGCCGCGCTATCTGCACACCCTGCGGGGCGTCGGCGTGAAGCTGGAGCCCCCGGCCTGCGGCCCCGGCGGATCGGAGCCGCCGCGATGAGATGGGCGCTGGTCAAGGTGTGTCTGGCGGTCACCACGATGGTCGTGATCGCGTTCGCGGTCCCGCTGGGGCTCGTCGTCAAGGAGATGGCCCGGGACCGGGCGTTCTCCAACGCGGAGCGGGTGGCCGCGGTCGTCGTCCCGGCGCTGTCCATCACCACCGACCGCGATCAGCTGGAGCGGGTGGTGGCCGCGGCGGGATCCGACGACGGGATGGCGGTGCATCTGCCGGCGGGCGAGGGCCGCGCCGCCGTCGACCTCGGCCGGCAGCGCGCGGACGCCGCCGACGTCGCGGCCGTGCGGAAGCTGGGCCGGGCGTCCATGGCGGAGGTCCCCGGCGGTTCCGTGCTGCTCCAGCCGGTCGCGCTGAGCCTGGGGACCGCGGTGATCGAGGTGTACGTCCCCGAGTCCGAGGTGAGCAACGGCGTCGCCACGGCCTGGGCGGTGCTCGCCGCGGTCGGGGCCGCGCTGGTCGTCGGGTCGGTGGCGGTCGCCGACCGGCTGGGCGTGCGAATGGTGCAGCCGGCCAGGCGGCTGGTCGAGGGGGCGCACGAACTGGGGGAGGGGAAGCTGGGGGCGCGGGTGCCCGAGGAGGGGCCGAGTGAACTGCGCCTGGCCGCAGTGGCGTTCAACTCGATGGCCGATCAGGTCGTCCAACTGCTGGCGAACGAGCGGGAGCTGGCGGCGGACCTGTCCCACCGTCTGCGCACCCCGCTGACCGTGCTCCGGCTCAACGCGGCCTCCCTCGGCGACTCCCCGGCTGCCGAGCAGACCCGCACGGCGGTCGCCCAGCTGGAACGCGAGGTGGACGTCATCATCCGCACCGCGCGGGAGGCCAAGCCGCAGACGGCGGCCGCCGGGCCGGGCGCGGGATGCGACGCGGCGGAGGTGGTCCGGGAGCGGATGGCGTTCTGGTCGGCGCTCGCGGAGGACGAGGGCCGCAAGGTGCGCACCGCGGGCGTCGACCGCCCGGTGCGCATCCCGGTGGCCCGCGCCGACCTCGCGGCCGCCCTCGACGCGCTCCTCGGCAACGTCTTCCGCCACACCCCGGAGGGCACCGCCTTCGCGGTCGACGTCCACAACGCCGAGGACGCGGTGATCGTCCTGGTCTCCGACGCCGGCCCGGGCATCCCCGACCCCGCCACGGCGATGGCCCGCGGTCGGGGGTCCGGGACCGCCGGCTCGACCGGCCTCGGCCTCGACATCGTCCGCCGGCTCGCCGAGTCCACGGGCGGCGACGTCCGCATCGGCTCCTCGGTGCTGGGCGGCACGGAGGTCCGCCTCTGGCTCCAGCTGACCGACCGCCGACCTGCCCGGGGAGGCCATCGCGGCGCGGTCCGCAGACGGAGACGGACCGCCCGGCGCTGACGACGGGCGAGGGCCGCCGCGACGCCCCGCCCGCCTGCCTGCCTGCCCGCTCGCCTGCCTGCCCGTCTGCCCGGCCGTCCGCCGGGAGCGGGCCGGATCGGTCTCGACCTTTAACCGCCGCCGATGCCTCCCTTAAGCGCGTCCTAAGTTCGTCGAACCCTGCCCCCATCAGGCCTTTTGTCCGATTCCGCATCGCTAGCGTGCTGCCGCACCCCGCACCCCGCATCCGGGACCCGTGAGCAGCGAAGGCAGGCACGTCATGAGCACGCATCGGCGCAGGACCGGCAGCAGGACGAAGGTGATCGGCGGTGTGGTCGCCGCGGCGGTCGTCGGAGGCGGGGTCGTCCTCGTCACCGGCACCGCGCAGGCCGCCGGGGTCGGCGCCGCGTACACCAGGACCAGCCAGTGGTCGACGGGCTACACCGCGCAGTACGTCGTGACGAACAACAGCCCGCAGGCCGAGAAGGACTGGAAGCTGGAGTTCGATCTGCCGGCCGGGGCGAAGCTGGGTTCCCTGTGGAACGGGGAGGCGGGTGTCAGCGGGCGGCACGTCACCGTCTCACCGCCCCGCTGGGACACCGACGGACTCGCCGCCGGGGAGTCCGTCACCGTCGGCTTCGTCGTCAACGGCAGCGGCGACCCGTCCGGTTGTCTCGTGGACGGGGCCAAGTGCTCAGCCGACGACGGCCCCACACCCGAGCCGAGCGGACGGCCCACCGAGCCCACCGGATCCACCGGCCCCACCGCGGCCCCGAGCAGCCCCGG
Organism: Streptomyces sp. NPDC001027; assembly: GCF_040299045.1. Taxonomy (NCBI): domain Bacteria; kingdom Bacillati; phylum Actinomycetota; class Actinomycetes; order Kitasatosporales; family Streptomycetaceae; genus Streptomyces; species Streptomyces sp. NPDC001027. The sequence continues at coordinate 1,062 of NZ_JBEPBI010000040.1, read as the reverse complement.
CGCGGGCTCCAGCCCCGCTCCCGGCACGCCCGGCTCCGGCTCGCCGAGCCCGAGCGGCAGCACCGGCATCGGCACTGGCACCGCGTCCGCCGCCCGGTTCGCCCCCTACGTCGACACCTCCCTCTACCCCGCCTTCGACCTGCTCGCGAACGCGGACGCGACCGGCGTGAAGGACTACAACCTCGCGTTCGTCACCGACGGCGGCGGCTGCACGCCCCAGTGGGGCGGGGTGACCGACCTCGCGAACGACGCCGTCGCCGCACAGATCGGGGCGCTGCGGGCCAAGGGCGGTGACGTCCGGGTCTCCTTCGGCGGCGCCGCCGGCTCCGAGCTGGCGACGACATGCCCGTCCGCGACCGCGCTGGCCGCCGCGTACGCCAGGGCGGTGGACGCGTACCGGCTCACGAAGGTCGACTTCGACGTCGAGGGCGGCGCGCTGCCGAACACCGCGGCCAACACCCGCCGCGCCCAGGCCGTCGCCGAGCTGCAGCGCGAACACCCGGGCCTGGACGTGTCGTTCACCCTCCCCGTCATGCCCGAGGGGCTGACCCAGGACGGCGTGAACCTGCTCGCCGCCGCCAGGTCCGCCGGCGTGCGGATCGCCGCCGTCGACATCATGGCGATGGACTACGGCCCGGCCTACAGCGGCGACATGGGGACGTACGCAGAGCAGGCCGCGACGGCTGCCCAGGCGCAGATCAAGAGCGTCCTCGGGCTGAGCGACAGCGCTGCCTGGAAGACCGTCGCGGTCACCCCGATGATCGGCGTCAACGACGTGGCCTCCGAGGTGTTCACCGTGCAGGACGCCGCACAGCTCGTCGCCTTCGCCAAGGCGAGGGGGCTCGGCCGGCTGTCCATGTGGTCGGCTGCGCGGGACAGGCAGTGCCCCGGCGGAGCCAAGAACTCCGCGGACGCCACCTGCAGTTCCGTCCTCCAGGCCGACTCCGCGTTCGCCAAGGCGTTCGCCGCCTACCGGTAGCGCCCGGGCGGCCCGTCACGCAGAGGGCGCGGCACGCCCCCACGGCGTGCCGCGCCCCCCCCCCCGCCCCCCCCCCGGCAGGC